>JAOZQN010000602.1 GCA_029932195.1 Bacteroidales bacterium
AAGAAGGAGGCAAGTCATTGATTACTAAATTTGTCCAACTTTACGTGGGTAGCCTTGAAAAAGCAAACAAAATAAACAAAATAATTTAAAAAAATAGTTATGAACACAAATATAGAAACATTAAATAACTGGAATTTAAAAAATTCCGACCGTCCAATAATAATTGCCGGACCGTGCAGTGCCGAGAGTGAAGAACAAGTAATTGATACAGGAGATAAATTGCATGCTATTGGAGTTGGTATTTTCAGGGCAGGTATATGGAAACCAAGAACCAGACCAGGTTGTTTTGAGGGAGTTGGCTCTGTTGGTCTGGAATGGATGAACATAGTAAAAAAAAGAACAGGAATGTTGCTGACTACCGAAGTTGCAAATGTTAAGCATGTTTACGAAGCCTTAAAAGCTGGAATTGACATTCTTTGGATTGGAGCCAGAACAACGGCAAGCCCTTTTGCTGTTCAGGAAATTGCCGAAGCTCTCAAAGGTGTTAATATTCCTGTGATGGTAAAAAATCCTGTTAATCCAGATATTGATTTATGGTATGGAGCTATTGAAAGATTACACAATTCTGGAATTACAAAAATTGCTGGATTGCACAGAGGTTTTTCTGGATTAAGCAAATCTAAATATAGAAACGACCCACATTGGCAACTACCCATAAAGCTGCGACAACAAATAAAAAACATTCCAATACTCTGTGACCCCAGCCATATAGCAGGCAATAGAGAGTTAATTCCCAGTATTTCCCAAAAAGCTATGGATTTGAATTATGCAGGATTAATGATTGAGTCTCATAACAATCCAGATAAAGCACTTAGCGATGCAAAACAACAATTAACACCCAAACAATTGAACAACCTGCTAAAGAACCTGATTATCAGAGATAAAAAAGCTAAAAACACAAAGGCACAAGAGAGTTTAGAAGAACTTAGAGTGAAAATTGATGAATTTGATGATGTAATTCTTGAAGCTTTAAGCAACAGAATGGAAATTTCAAAGAAAATTGGAAACGTTAAAAAAGAAAACAACATAAATATTATTCAGGCAAACAGATGGAATAATATATTGAAAGATGCTATGGAAAAAGCTAAGGAAAATGGTTTGAGTGAAAAATTTGTAAGTAATTTTTATGAATCAGTCCATCAGGAATCTATAAATCTACAAAATGATGTATTGAATAATTCTTAAAAGTTGCTATGTATCCGAAAATATAAACTATCCTAATTTTTATTGGGATAGTTTTTAGAAGAGTAGGCAATTTGCTATATCGGAAATGTGCCTTGTGGCGTTTTATTTTTAGTGTTTTTTTAGTTGCGAAGCAACGAAAAAACACTAAAAATAAAATGACAGCAAGCACAATGATAGGGCAATTATCTATCCACGTTCAAGAAAATATGGATATGACCATTTGCTAATATCTGCATCTTCACATTTATTGTATTCTTCTAACATCTCAAATCTCCCTTCTGGTCTTCCTACATTATTTAACCCTAACCATTTTATTGTTTTTTGTGCAATTTCTTTCTCAGTATCGCTTCTATCTTTATTTGGAATAATGTGATTTTTCTTTATACTCCAATCAATTTCAAACCAATAATCAAAATGATAATGACAACTATCAGGCTTTAATGGTTCTATGTTTGGGAACTTATTTCCTTTAATTGCTTGACAACTATCGCAAGCAATAAATAAATTTGTCCATTCAAAAGCTAACTCTGGAAACTTTGATTTAGGTTTGAAATGGTCTATGGTGGGTCTAATTTCATTTTTTCTTAATGGACGAATACCACAATAAGAGCAATAAAAATTTGACATATCAGATAAAATAGGTGTTAAAATATGTTCAACTTTTTCTTTTTTATACTGATGCCAATTCCAATAGTTTGAATTAGTCTTTCTTTTTTCAATATAATTATTAGTCCAATCTTCTGCTTTTTTTTCAAGACAATCGGGTTTGGCTACTTTATTTCTGTCAATTTTATTCATATTGTTATTGATTTACCAGTTAATCTTTCAAGTTGTCTTATTTCTCTTCCAACAATTCCTTTTGTTCGTTCACCACAACCAATTAATTCATCGGTAACCTTTTTAAATTCTTTTTGTTCTTGATTATTCAATACTTGTTTTCGTTGCTTATCTATATGCTTTTTGAAAATAGTCAATAAGTTTTCAACTTGATAGCTAAAAATAGTATTGTTACCATCAAAATATTCATTATACACACTTTCTAAACTCAACCCTTTTGTAATCAACTTTGTAGTTATTTTTAATTTATTATTTTCAGTATTTAAAATTAATGCAGTATATCCTTCTGCTGATTGTAATGAAAAAAGATTGTGCGTGCTTAAAACAAACTGAATATTTTGAAAATCCTTTTTTAATTGATGTAAAAATTTCCGTTGCAAATCGGGGTGTAAATGTCTGTCAAATTCATCAATAATGATAACACCTTTAACTGTGTTGAATAATTTTTCTGAAATTATTAATTTCTTATTTTTAAAAACAGTCTTTCTTGCTGCAATTGTTCTAATTACAATATCTGTTATTTGTAAAATGAAATCTTTATACCCTTCACTTAGATTTTCCGTTTGTAATTTATTATTGTTTAAATCTATATAATAATAATTTGCAAAATCACCGTGTATGTTAATTTTTTCAGGTTCTGAAAATAAACTAAGATAGTTGTTTATAGTGCTTTTTATCAAATTTATAATACTATCAATTACTTTATTTTGTTTACCTTTTTTTTCTAAAAATAAGCGTTCTAAAATAATAAGTGGGTCAAAAAAATCTGTTGAGAAATCATTAAAAATTGATTTCGTAGAATATGACAGTAGGTTTCCTTTAATAAGTTCTTCTATTATCTCTGTATGAGATAATTTTTTATCAGTATTCAAATTTACACCATAAGCAAGAATTATTTTCTGAGGAATATCAATATAATTTTCGTGTTTAATTTCATTTTTGAATATAAAAACCTTTCTGTATTCATCACCCCAGTATATAGTAAGGTCTGATTTTGGATTGTTAAAACTAATATGTTTTTCAAATCCATTCGATTTGTCTATATTGCTGACGGACAGCAAACTAAGTGTAAGTGCTTGTAAGAAAGACGTTTTTCCAAGCCCGTTTCGCCCAATTAAGATGTTTACATCTTTTGAAAATTTACAATTAATATGTGAAAATATTTTAAAATTTTCTATTCTGATTGATGTAATATACTGCTCTCCTATCCATTTCTTATTTAATTTTTCCTTTTCTGCACCTACAAACTTTATTAAATCATCAACAGGTATTTCCATGTTAAATCTTGAAGCGAAATAGGTATTTTTTTCTAACAATTTGTATTCTATTAACTGAAGTTTCGGAGTTTATAACATCTTAAATATCAAAAAGTTAAAAAATTAAAATTAAGATAAAATCGTTAAAAGCTTCTTGTAATAATAAACAAATCAATTGTTTATGATAGTAATTACCAAATTATTAGAATTTGTCTCTTATTGTTTTACTTTGAAAAAATGCCGTAGGCATAACCTTTATATAGTCCCCGATGAAAATCGGGGGTAATAATAATAATAATAATGTTTTTTCAAATGCCGTAGGCATGGACTAAGGTGTTAATAATTTTATGTTTTTATAATAAAAGTTCCCCCAGTTTTTA
>JAOZQN010000603.1 GCA_029932195.1 Bacteroidales bacterium
TACACAAAATTAACAATTTACTGGCCTTCTCTTTTTTTTAACGCAATGCTAGTGATAAAAGAGCTGTAATTTTATTGATTTATTCTCTATATTGTATAAAATAAAAATACATTTATGAATAATTGCTTCATTCAGTTATCTGCAGAGACAAAATAATAACAAATTTAGGCATTTTTCACGAGTGCAAAGTGCCTACGGCATGTTACTTTTGAAATTTTAAAATGCTCATTTACAGAGATAAACTTCAATTCTAAAATTTCAAAAAAGCCTTGAACTTGTGAAAAACGCCCAGATTTTCCTGTAAATTATGAAATCTAAATTTTCACACAATCATCAAAATTTGGATTTTTCATATCTTTATCTGAAATAATGTGATTTTCTGGTGGAATTTTCCAGTCAATATTAAGTTTTGGCTCGTTGTATTTTAAAGCTCTTTCGGAGCTTGGATTGTAAAAATTATCACACTTATAAAAGACTTCTGCATGTTGGCTAAGAACAGAAAATCCATGTGCAAACCCCTTAGGTATAAGAAATTGTGTTTTATTCTCTTCTGACAATTCTATTGAAAGATGTTGTCCAAAAGTTTCAGAGTTTTTTCGCAAATCTACAACTACGTCTAAAATTTTGCCTTTAAAAACTCTAATAAGTTTTGTCTGAGCGTAATCACCTATCTGATAGTGCAGTCCTCGTATTACCCCATAAGAAGAACTTGATTGGTTGTCTTGAACAAAATTATAAAAAATATTACTCTTCTCTAATAAATTTTTATTATAACTTTCAAAAAAATAACCTCTTTTATCCTCAAAAACTCTTGGTTTAAGAATAAAAAGTCCTTCAAATTTAGTTTTAATAACTTCCATTTTTTTTATAAATTTTGAAATTGTGAAGTTTTGAAATTACTTCAAAAAATTAGCTTATTTTTTACTCTTCTATTTTTGTTTCTAATTTCTTCTCTTCTGTTTCTAATTCTTTGAAAAACCGTTTTCCAAAGATAAGAATTATTGCAACTCCCACAGTAACAAATGAATCTGCGATATTAAATATTGGTCGGAAAAATATAAATTGTTGTCCTGCTTTAATTGGAGACCATTCAGGATAATGTCCTTCAATCATAGGAAAATAGAGCATATCAACAACCTCCCCTTGCAAAAACTTACCATATCCTCCTCCACTCGGAAAAAGTTCGGCTACTTCTACGCTGGTTCGTCCTGACTCGGAAAATATTAGACCATAAAAAGCACTGTCTATCATATTTCCCGCTGCTCCTGCAAGAATAAATGCGAGGCTAAGAATATAGCCAAAAGGTGCATTATTCTTGGACATTTTAAAAATATACCAAGTTATAAATCCAATAGCAACCAATCTAAAAAGACTTAAAAGAACTTTGCCTGTTTCTGCCGACATAAATGGAAGAACCCAACCAAAAGCCATTCCTTTATTCTCTATAAAATAAAATTGTGCTTGTTTTATACCAAATTCCCAGTGGTAAAAACTACTTTCGCCAATAAACATGTGTGTTTTAACCCATATTTTAAGAATTTGATCTATTATTAAAATTACTATTACTATTGCTATAGATTTCTGAAATTTAGACATTTAGATATACTGCTTAATTGTTATACTGCTTGATTGTTATATTGCTTTACGTAGATAGCTACACTAAATTTAGTTATCCAATTTTATGCAGGGAGCAACCCTAATTGTTATATGCAAAAATTGTTTTATTATTAGATTATTAACTTGCTATTCTATAACAATTTAACAATGCAATAATAAAACAATTCTTCAATATTAATCCTCTAATTTATATTTTGAAACTTTATTTTTTTCTACCTTCTCAAGGTCAAGTTTCATTTTTTTTCGTTTATAAGCAGGAATATTTTCCAACGATTCAAGTTTTTTACTATCATTATATTCCATTGCTATTCGTTTTCTTTTCTCTCTAAGTCTTTCTATTTCAATATAATCCATTTCCTTATTTTCCTCAAATAAAACTTTACCATTTTTATGACTATTCTCTTCTTCTTTTATTGTATCTCCATTTGTGAGGTCAATAACATGAAATTCGTTCTTGTCTTGTTTTGCTCTTGTTATCTCTTCGGCTTTAGCTTTAGCTTTGGCTTTTTGTTCTTCTTTTTGCTTTTTCTCTATCAACTCTTCTTCTTTTTTCTTTATCAACTCTTGTTCAGCCATTCTTTTATCTTCTTCTTCGTCTCTAATTTTTTCTACTTTAATTTTATCGTTATTCAAATTGTGAATAGTCTTAACCTTTTGTTTTGTAGAATATAAATCGTGTATAACATCGGTGTCAAAACCCGTTGCCACCACTGTAACACTAATTTTATTTTCTAAATCGGGGTTAGTTGTATTTCCCCAAATAAGGTCTGCACTATTTCCAGAAGCATCTTGAACAAAATCGTTTATTGCACCAATTTCATCCATTGTTATCTCGTCCGTTCCAGAAATAATATTTAATAATAAATTTTTTGCTCCTTTAATCTCATTATTATTCAAAAGAGGTGAGTTAAGTGCATCTTTTACAGCATTTATGGCTCTATCTTCTCCTTCCGCATAGCCAGTTCCCATAATTGCTATTCCACTGTTGCTCATAACTGTTTTAACATCAGCAAAATCCACGTTTATGTAACCATGAACAGTAATAATTTCTGCAATACCTTTAACTGCAATTGTCAGTATATCATCTGCTTTACCAAAAGCATTGGAAAGAGTTAGGTCTCCATAAACCTCTCTCAACTTCTCGTTATTTATAACAAGAAGAGAATCAACATGTTTACTTAAATTCTCAACACCTTCAATTGCTTGTTTTATTCGCCGATTACCTTCGTGCCTAAATGGAATTGTAACAATTGCAACAGTAAGCAAGCCAAGCTCTTTTGCAGCCTCTGCGATAACAGGGGCTGCACCAGTGCCTGTTCCACCACCCATTCCAGCGGTAATAAAAACCATTTGTGTGCCATCGTCCATTATTTTTTTCAATTCCTCAATAGTTTCAACGGCAGCATCTTTTCCTTGCTCGGGTTTATTTCCTGCCCCCAAACCTTTGGTTAATGTAGCTCCAAGTTGAATTCTTGTTGTTATTGGACTGTTTCTTAGTGCCTGAGCATCAGTATTGCAAATTATAAAATCCACATCTTTGATACCCTCTTTAAACATGTTGTTAACGGCATTTCCGCCGCCGCCACCAACTCCAATTACTTTTATTATAGATTCGTTTACTTCTGGTAAATCAAATGGCATTAATTCGTTAGACATAATATATCGGGTTTTATTTTGTTTTTTTTATACAATTATTTAATGGTATAATGGTTCAATTATTTAGTAATTAATAGTTACATTTAATTATATAATTACACCATTAAATAATTATATCATTACTTCAATTTTATGAAAATATCAGCAGAAAAATTCGTTATTTTTAATAAATTTTCATCATCATAGTTTCCATCTATTGTTATTATTTCAAGTTTACATTTATAATCTTCGCTTTCCATAAATATAGTTAAATCTTTTTGGTCAATATCATAATTTCTTTTACTATATTTATTTTCTATATTTTTTATAAGTTCTGAAAAGTTGTATTTTTGGTAACTACACAGGACAATGATTTGACCTAGCAATTAAGTTAAGAATTTCTTTA
>JAOZQN010000604.1 GCA_029932195.1 Bacteroidales bacterium
TGATGCAAGCCTTGTGTTATTACATAATCTCCTGCACTATGCGTTCCCGTTATACACTCTCCAATCGACCAGTCCAATTGGTAACTTGTGTTGTTAAAACTATCGCCCGAAGAACTCACCAGTTCAGGGCTTGCCGTTTGGGCATTTGCTCCTATTAAAGCAAATCCTAAACCGACTGTCAAAAATAATCTTCTCATAAATTTGAAATTTAATTAATAATAATGTTTATTTATCTGCAATTTTTTTTGTCTTGCTGGTTTTGCAGTGAACCATATCGGTAACTTATTGCTGGCGTTTGCTTTTTTTGGTACATTGTCAATTAAGAGTAAAATGTCAATCAATCAACGCACCCATGCACAATTCTCGCACAATAAAAAAGCAAATGACATGCAATAAAATGATAGCGTTCTTTTTCATCGGTTGTTTCGGTATCTATGTTGCATTATTTTTGGATTACGACTTGTATTAAATATTCCAAGAATGTAGGCAATATCATCGCTTACAACGAAAAAAATATTATATGGAAATCTTTTTATTACTGCTTTTCGCATTTTTCTGTATTCTTTGGGAAATTGCAACGGATTTATTTTAATACGTTCAAATATATCTGCGACTTCGTTTGATAGTTCATAGCCGAGTTTATCTTGTTTTTTGTTATACCATTTTATTGCTATATCAAAATCTTGCTCTGCAAATGGTGATAATTTTATTTTCATTGTTGAACGTATTTGTGTTTGATAGTTTCCCAGTCTTTGTATTCGTTGCCGTGTTCTAAAAAATGTTCGTAACGAAAATCTAACTCTTCTTTTAGCTCTTCTGACAAATTATTTTCTTTGTCTTCTTTTTCTATTTGCAAAAAATTATAATCCATTGCAAAAGTTTGTAACATTAGTAGCAAACTTTTGGCTTGTGGAGAATTGTCGGTTATTTTTATGTTATAAGTCATTATTATAATGTTTATTTACAAGTTCAATAAATTTTGTTATTTTTATTTTTAATTTATTATTTTCTGTTTTGGGTAAAGGATAGCTAAAAGCAAAAGGATTTATTATTTGTAATAAAAGTTGGTAAATTCCTTCCATACTATCAAAATGTTTTTTTAGTGTATCTTCACTTATTTTTAATTTTTCGTTTATAGGAATTTTTTTACAACTATTGGGTTTGTTTTTTGGGTTTGGATAACCATCACAATGTTTTACTGAATTACAAATCCAGTTAATTTCGTGAAGAGGTTTTATTATTCTATAATTTCTGAAAAGATTAAATTTAATCTCTTCTTTTAAATACTTATCAAATTCTTTTTCATCCTTAAAAGGCAATTCGTATATTTTAATATTAACTTTAAGTAAATTATGAATAAAACTTTCATATCTATGAAATAAAGCAACATAACCTAATCTTATAGTTTCATAATAACTTTCATCTACATAATGTAACAATTTTTTTATATCTGAATAATATTTTGATTTACGATATTCTTTTTTTGAATTTTCTACATGTTTTTTTGCAGCAGGAATATAATGTTCTAAAAACAATATTTTTATATCATAAAGACTTGAGAACTCATCTATTAAAAATTTATGCTGTATTTTGGCATATTCATCAGTTTTAATAAGCTCAATATTAGGTATTTTCATAAATTCATCAATAAATTTATCAAAATAATTATCTATATTTTTTATCTTGTAAGTCATATTTTTTATTTTGGTTCATTATTTTGACTCTTTCCACATTTTTTGCATAATTATTTGAATTTTTTGGTCTTTAAAAAATGCTTCAATCCTTTTTTTATCTTTTCCACGTATAGTTCCTTTTAACAGGGAACAATCTTTTAAAGAAAATACAGCATTAATAGTTTTATCATTAGATTTTACGTGAAAATGAGGTGGATTGTGATCATTTGAATAAATTTCTATTTTCATATTTCTAATTCTTTCAACTTGCTTTTTAACAAAGTATATTCCGAATTCTTCATGGTAAACAGTATTATTTATATATTTATTTAGTAGCTGATTTAAAAAATTTAACATTATCAATTTAATTTATGTTTCAATTATTTTAATTTCTTCTGCTGTTAGTTCGTAAAGTTCGTAAACCATTTTATTTATTTCGTTATCTGTTTGGTTTATTTGTGTTTGTAATTCGTTTATTTTTTGTTTTGATGTGTTAAAATATTCTCTCCATTCATTGTTTTCTGCTCCCAAGTTTATTTTTATTTTTTTCTTGTGAAGTTCTTTTTTGAAAGTGTCGTATTCTAAATTTTCAAAATTTTGCAATTTTTTATCTATCTTTTTAAGTTGTTTTTCTTCTTGCAAAGTTTTTAAAAAGCTATTTTTTTCTGTTTGCAAATTGTTGTTTAATAAAAGCATTAAATCTGCTTTCTCAATAAATGGCAATTGTTTGTTTTTTTCTATTAATGGAATTGGTAATTTATCTACTACATTAGGGACATATTCAAAAACACCATTTCCAGTTTGTTTTGCTTGATTTTTGTGTCTAAATTCTAAAACTTTTGAATTTAGCAATGTTAATAAATACTTTAAATCTAAATTTTCATTTGTTGCAAAAATAACTGTTGTGTTTGTAAATCCTATATATTCGTTTGTGTTGTCGAAACAAAAAATATTTTCTTTGGCTCTATACGAACACCATATCTTATCTAAATGATAAAGTTCTTTGTGCATTGGAAATGTATAATTCCACCATTTTGATGTTTTTCTTCTTTTTTTATCTGCTCTATTTTCTAAAAAATCTTTATTTTCAGTTAAATGATTTTGAATTGAAATTGGTAAGTCTTCAAAATTTTCAACATTTTCAAAGTATAAAATGTATTCTTTTAAAGTGTCAATACCATATTTGTTAATAATTTCGCCACTCATTCGTTTTTTTATATATTCTTTTGGAAATAATTTTGTGTTATTTTTTAATAAAAAAATTTTATTTGCGGCGGTTTCCATACCTTTTCCTATTTTTATTACAGTATTCAGCTTAGGAAAGTTTTTATCTATTTTGTCATTTAATGCACTTATTTTGCTATCTACTAATGCAAAAACTTTGTCTTTTTTTAATTTTATTTCATAATAATTTTTTCCAGTATTTATTGTATTTGAAATAAAATCTTGGTTGTATTTTTTGTTTTTAAAAGAATAAGCTAATGTCGGTTGTTTTGTTTTATTTTTATTAAGTTCTATAATTGCTGTTGTTATTGAAGCATCTTTAAACACCATGTAGCGTTCAAAATTTGTTATTTTCTCAACAGTTGTATTTTCTAAGATATAATTTCGTAATTTTTGAGCTTTATTTGAAAACAAAAAAGCATTTGAAACAATAAATCCAATTTTATTTTTTGTAATTTGAATTGCTTTTGCTATAAAATAAAAGATAATATCACTTTTATCTTGCCAAATTTCTGGATAATTATTTTGAATAGATTTTGCAATTATTGATTTAACACCATAAGTCTGAATATTAAAATACGGCGGATTTCCTATAACCACGTCAAAACCACCATTATCCATTATTTCTTTAAATTCTATGTTCCAATCAAAAGCTTTATCACCTGCAACTTCGGGGTCGTCAATTAATGAGTTTCCACATTTAATATTGTTGTTTAAAGTTGAGAGTTTTCGTCCTTTTTGTGCTGTGCGTAACCAAAGCG
>JAOZQN010000079.1:0-4535 GCA_029932195.1 Bacteroidales bacterium
TAATTAGAAAACATGTTAAAATTGTGTAAGTTTCCAACTTTACGTGGGTAGCCTATGTAAGTAAGTAGCCATTTATAAAATAAGTTTTTTTTACGAATATTACTATCTCATTGTTCCTTTTTTTAATATTAAAATACGAATTTATGGAGGTAGTAGCTTAAAAAAAATTGGCGTTTTTCACATCTGTCAAATTCAAGCTTTTTTTGAAGTTTTATTCTATAGTATAAAACTGTCCATCTACTTAAAAATTGCTAAACTTTCGCATAAAACCACAAAAAAAGGACTTTTACTATTGATTCTTAAATAAAAATAAAAATATACTAAAATAAATTTGTTTTTATAAAAAATAAAATCTTTATTTGCAAAAAAAAGAAAAGCTATGAATTTTTTAAACTTACATCATCATTTCCATACTTCCCCATAGGCGAAGCGGCATTGATATGTAGAAAATTCTAAATATTATAAACCTCGTCTGAGCAAATCGGACGAGGTTTATTATTTAAAATCTTACCGAGTTTGCTCAGCATAAAAACTTTAACAATGAGTAAACTAAAAATTGCAATTCAAAAAAGTGGTAGGCTAAACAAAGAGTCTCTAAAATTACTTAAAAATTGTGGAATTTCCATAAACAACGGAAAAGACCAACTGAAAGTAGCTGTTTCCAACTTCCCTATAGAAATTCTTTACCTTCGCAACGATGATATTCCTCAATACATAGAAGACGGAGTGGTGGATATTGCCATAGTTGGTGAGAATTTGCTAATTGAAAAACAAAAAAAAATTGTTTCAATAAAAAAACTTGGGTTTTCAAAATGCAGATTATCAATAGCTATTCCAAGTAAATATGATAATCAATCAATAGGTTTTTTAGAAGGCAAACGTATTGCAACTTCTTACCCAAACACATTACAGGCTTTTTTGAACAAAAATAATATTAAAGCCGACATTCACGAAATTTCTGGCTCCGTAGAAATTGCCCCAAATATTGGACTTTCCGATGCTATTTGCGACATAGTAAGTTCTGGTAGCACACTTTTTAAAAATGGCTTACAGGAAACATTAACTATACTAAAATCAGAGGCAGTATTGGCAAAATCCATAAATCTTTCTGCCCCAAAAGAGGCGATTCTCTCAAAATTGTTATTTCGAATAGATGCCGTTTTAAATGCTAAAAATAACAAATATATTTTAATGAATCTTCCCAACGACAGCATTGAAAGAGTTTCCAAAATTTTACCAGTTCTAAAAAGTCCCACAATTTTACCATTAGCTAAAGCAGGCTGGAGTTCCTTGCACTCTGTAATAAAAGAAGATAAGTTTTGGGAAGTAATAGACAGCCTTAAAGAGGCTGGTGCAGAAGGTATTTTGATTATCCCTATTGATAAAATGGTAATCTAAAAAAAACACAAACTCAATTAAAACCCTAAAATTTAACTACTTAATAGAAACATAAAAATGCAAACCTATATTTTACCACAAAAAAACCAATGGCTAAAACTTTGCCAGCGACCAATTTTTGAAACCGCAGATTTAGATTTGCCTGTTGCAAAAATAATGGAAGACGTGAGAATTAGAAAAGATGAAGCTTTATTTAATTATTCCAAAAAATTTGATAATTGTAGTTTAGAAAATTTAATTGTAACAACACAAGAATTTACTAATGCTCAAAAGAAAATTAGCAAAGAGCTAAAAGAAGCGATTGAAATTGCTGCCCAAAACATCAAGTTTTTTCACAAAAATTATCTTGAAAAAACAAACAGAATACAAACTATGCAAGGTGTAGAATGTTGGAGAAGAAATGTTGCTATCGAGAAGGTTGGATTATATATTCCAGGAGGTTCGGCACCTTTATTTTCTACTGTATTAATGCTTGCAATTCCTGCAAAAATAGCCCAATGTCCTGAGGTTATTTTATGCACACCTCCAAGCCCAACAGGAGAAATTCACCCAGCAATTCTTTACACTGCTCAACTAACTGGAATAACAAAAGTGTATAAAGTTGGTGGAGCACAGGCTATTGCAGCAATGACCTTTGGAACAGAAAGCATACCACCAGTTTACAAAATTTTTGGACCAGGAAATCAGTTTGTTACCAAAGCAAAAGAGCAAGCACAGCAACGTGGCGTTGCTATTGATATGCCAGCAGGTCCGAGCGAAGTGCTTGTTATTGCTGATGTTACCGCCGAGCCAAGTTTTGTTGCAGCCGACCTTCTTTCACAAGCCGAACATGGTTCAGACAGTCAGGCAATTTTACTTTGCGAAAGTAAAGAATTTTTGCAGAAGGTTAAAAAAGAAATCAAAAAACAACTATCTTCTTTACCAAGACGTGCTATTGCAGAGCAAGCACTAAAAAACAGCAGACTTATTGTGTTGAAAAACATAGATAACTGTATAGAATTAAGCAATTTATATGCACCAGAACACCTAATAATTGCAACAAAAAATGCTGACAAATTAGCTGATAAAATTACAAATGCAGGATCTGTTTTTATAGGAAACTACAGCTGCGAAAGCATTGGAGACTACGCAAGTGGAACAAATCATACATTGCCAACAAACGGATATGCTCGGAATTATAGTGGAGTGTCGGTTGAAAGTTTCATAAAAAAAATCAGTTTTCAAAAAATAAATGCAAATGGTTTGAAAAGTATTGGAAAAGCAGTAGAAATAATGGCAGCAGCCGAAGGACTTGAAGCTCACAAAAATGCAGTAACTATCAGATTACAAAACCTTAATAACAAAACAAAATGACATTTGATTTACAAAAAATTATACGACCAAATATCAAGAACTTAAAAGCCTATTCCAGTGCGAGGGACGAATATTCTAAACAAGATGGTGTTTTTTTAGATGCCAACGAAAATCCTTATGGAGAAATAAATCGTTATCCCGATCCATATCAAAAGAAGTTGAAAGGCAGAATCTCTGAAATTTTTGAAGTGCCAACACAAAATATTTTTCTTGGCAATGGTAGCGACGAAGTTATTGACCTGCTTTTTCGTATTTTTTGCCGTCCCAAAATTGATAAAGTGCTAAGTTTTACCCCCACCTACGGAATGTACGAAGTTTCGGCAAACATAAATGATGTTGAGTATGTTAAACAAAAATTAAACTCTAATTTTCAGATAAACGAAAAGCAATTAATGGAGGTTATAAAAGATGAGAGTTTGAAAATTATTTTTATCTGTTCACCAAACAATCCTACAGGAAACAATATGGATTTTGATGTGATTTACAGAATAGCTCAAAATTTTCATGGAATTGTTTTTGTAGATCAGGCTTACGCCGAATTCAGCGATTTATCATTAAATAATACATCGTTTTTAAATTATTCTAACATTGTAATTAGTAGAACAATGAGTAAAGCCTATGGCATGGCGGGTGCACGTTTAGGAATTGCTTTTGCCAGCGAAGAAATTATCAAACTTTACAACAAAACAAAGCCACCTTATAATATTAGCCAAATAAACCAAAACGAAGTTTTTGAAAAATTGAAAAACTTAAACGAAATAATTGTAAGATACAGAAACATAACAGATTTAAAACCAACACTAAAAACTCAACTTGAAAAATTTTCTTTTGTAGAAAAAATATATCCAAGCGATGCAAATTTTTTTCTAATAAAAGTGAACGATGCAAATTATATTTACAACGAACTAATAAACAGAAGTATAATTATTAGAAACAGACATTCAATAGCCGAAAATTGTGTTAGAATAACTGTTGGTAGTGCAAAAGAAAATCAAAATTTACTTAAATCACTTTCAGAGATTGAACAAAACTTAAAAAAAATAATTAATTATGAAAAAAGTATTATTTTTAGATAGAGATGGCACAATAGTTATTGAGCCTCCTATTGATTACCAGTTAGATAGCTTAGAAAAATTGGAATTTTATCCAGCAGTCTTTCAAAATTTAGCAAAAATAGCAAATGAACTTGACTACGAACTTGTTATGGTTACAAATCAAGATGGACTTGGAACAGACTCGTTTCCCGAAAAAACATTTTATCCAGCTCATAACAAAATAATTAAGGCTTTTGAGAACGAAAAAATTGTTTTTTCTGATATTATTATAGACCGAACATTTCCACACAAGAATGCACCAACACGCAAACCTGGTACGGCTCTGCTTCAAAAATATATTCATGGAAACTATAATTTAAAAGAATCCTACGTTGTTGGCGATCGTGAGTCGGATATGCAGCTTGCTAAAAATCTAAATTGTAAAGGAATTTTTATTGGCGAAAAATCTGAACTTGCAGAAATATCAACTACAAATTGGGCTGAAATTTATCAATTCCTTAAACAGAAACCACGTAAAGCACAAATAACAAGAAAAACTTACGAAACCGATATTTTTGTTGAAATTAATTTAGATGGAAGTGGTAAAAATGAAATAAAAACAGGTCTCGGTTTTTTTGACCACATGTTGGAACAAATAGCCAAACACGCTGATTTTGATTTGACTATAAATGCAAAAGGCGACCTCCACATAGACGAACACCATACCATTGAAGACACTGCAATTGCACT
>JAOZQN010000079.1:4545-15852 GCA_029932195.1 Bacteroidales bacterium
CACTTGGGGAGGCTTTTGCAAAAGCATTAGGTTCAAAAAAAGGAATAGCAAGATATGGATTCCTTCTTCCAATGGACGAATCTTTGGCTCAATTTGCAATAGATTTTGGAGGTCGTTCTTATTTGGTTTGGAAAGCAGATTTTAAGCGAGAAAAAATTGGAGATTTCCCTACAGAGCTATTTTATCATTTTTTTAAATCATTTTCTGATGCCTCTAAAAGCAATCTAAATATTTGGGCAGAAGGAGAAAACGAACATCACAAAATTGAAGGAATTTTTAAAGCTTTTGCAAGAGCTTGCAAAATGGCAGTTGCAAAAACATCAAGTTACTCAATACCAAGTACAAAAGGAATATTATGATAGCAATAATAAAATACAACGCAGGCAACACCCGTTCGGTCGCAAATGCTTTGCATAGGCTTGGTTATAAATACCAAATAACAGACAATCCTGACGAACTAAGGCAGGCAGACAAAGTAATTTTTCCAGGAGTTGGAGAAGCATCTTCGGCAATGAAATACCTGAAAGAAAAAAGTTTAGACCAACTTATTCCAAGATTAGAGCAACCCGTTTTGGGAATATGTTTAGGCTTGCAACTTCTTTGCAATTTTACAGAAGAAGGAGATACAAAATGCCTTGGCGTTTTTGATACTTCTGTAAAACGCTTTCCGCCAATTAAAAAAGTACCACACATTGGTTGGAATAACTTTACAAAGATTAAAGGTAAACTCTTTAAAAACATTACAGAACAAGCAGATATGTATTATGTGCATAGCTATTATGCCGAAATAAATTTGCAAACAATTGGTATTTGCGATTATATTTTGCCGTTTGCATCTGCAATTCACCACAAAAATTTTTATGCAACTCAATTTCACCCCGAAAAATCGGCAGATATTGGTGCAAAACTCTTAAAAAACTTTTTACAATTATGAGAATAATTCCCGCAATAGATATTATTGAAGGTAAATGTGTACGCCTTTCGCAAGGCGATTACAACACAAAAAAAATATACAACGAAAATCCACTTGAAGTAGCAAAAGAATTGGAAGACAATGGTATAAAACATCTACATTTAGTAGATTTAGATGGAGCCAAAGCTAAACACATTATCAACCACAAAGTATTAGAAACAATTTGCAATGCAACTAATTTACTTGTAGATTTTGGAGGTGGCTTAAAATCTGACGAAGATGTAAAAACGGCTTTTGAAGCAGGAGCAAATCAAATAACCGCAGGAAGTATAGCTGTTCAAAATCCAATACTTCTTCAAAAATGGATAGAAAAATATGGTAGCTTTAAAATAATTCTTGGAGCCGACAGCCGAAACAAAAAAATTGCAACTAACGGTTGGAAAAGTATAGGCGATTTAGAAATAATTCCATTTGTGAAAAATTATTTATCAAAAGGTATAAAATACGTAATTCCAACCGATATTAGTAAAGACGGAATGCTTGCAGGCCCCGCCTTTGAGCTTTACAAGGAATTACTCCAACTACAAAATATCAATTTAATTGCCAGCGGAGGTGTTTCAAGCACGGACGATTTAATAAAATTAAAATCAATAGGTTGCGAAGGTGCAATTATAGGAAAGGCAATTTATGAAGGATATATTACACTAAAAGAAATTCAAAAACTATGTTAAAAAAAAGAATAATACCATGCCTTGACATTAGAAATGGAAGAACTGTAAAAGGCACAAATTTTATCAATATTAAAGATGCTGGCGACCCCGTGGAATTAGCTCGAAGGTATGCAAATGAAGGTGCAGACGAACTTATTTTTTTAGATATCACAGCAACTGTGGAGAAACGAAAAACTCTTGTGGAGTTAGTGGAAAAAGTTGCAAAAGAGATAAATATACCGTTTACTGTTGGTGGAGGAATTAATAACTTAGAAGACGTGGAGGTACTTGTAAAAGCTGGTGCTGATAAAGTGAGTATAAATTCTTCTGCCGTAAGAAACCCACAACTAATTTCGGATATTGCTAATCAGTTTGGTAACCAATGTGTTGTGCTTGCAATAGACACAAAATTTATTAATAATGAATGGGTTGTGTTTACTCATGGAGGAAGAACATCTACTCCGTTAAAAGCTCTTGAATGGGCATTACAGGCAGAAAAACAAGGAGCTGGCGAAATTTTATTAACATCTATGAATAACGATGGTACTCGTGAAGGCTTTGCTTTAAATATAACAAAAGAGATTAGTAATCAACTCTCTATACCAGTAATTGCATCGGGAGGTGCTGGAAAAGTGGAGCATTTTGAAACTCTGTTTAACCAAACAGAAGCTTCGGCAGGTCTTGCTGCTGGAATTTTCCATTTTGGAGATGTCTCTATCCCAACACTAAAAAATTATTTAAAAACCAAAAATATTTTAATAAGATGAATATAGATTTTAACAAAGGACAAGGACTTGTGCCTGTAATTATTCAAGATGAGTTAACTTTACAAGTTTTAATGCTCGGATACATGAACGAGGAGGCGTATAAAAAAACCATGGACGAGGGCAAAATTTGTTTTTTTAGCAGAAGTAAAAATAGATTGTGGACAAAAGGTGAAACCTCAGGAAATTTTTTGTTTGTAAAAAATATTGAAGTTGATTGCGATAATGATACTTTACTAATAAAAGCAACTCCCAAAGGACCAACTTGCCACACAGGCACAACATCCTGCTTTGGCAATGCCTCAGGGCAAGGTTTTTTATATGTTTTGGAAAATATTATTAAAGAACGAATTGATAATAAAAATGAGAACTCTTATACTTATAAAATATTCTCAAAAGGAATTAATAAAATGGCTCAAAAAGTTGGAGAAGAAGCTGTTGAAGTCGTTATTGAATCTAAAGACAACAACGATAATCTTTTTATAAACGAGGTAGCAGATTTAATATACCATCTCCTTATTTTATTAAAAGGCAAAAAAATTCCATTTATAACAGTTGAGCAACTTTTAATGCAACGAAATGAAAAATAACTTGAAACTCATGAAAAACACCCAAAAGGTATTTTTTTTTGATAATTTATTAGATTTCATTACTTTTGCAAAAATTTTAAAAATAATAAATTGTAAAAATCAATTTATTTATATAGCCAAAGCTAACTAAAAATTATAAAAATGAATATTCCAAAAAATTACAATCATACAAACGTAGAAGAAAAATGGTATAAATATTGGTTAGATAACAAATATTTCCATTCAGAAGTAGATGATAGAGAGCCATATACAATAGTTATTCCACCTCCAAATGTTACAGGAGTCCTACACATGGGGCATATAATGAATAATACTATTCAGGATATTTTAATTCGCCGAGCAAGAATGCAAGGCAAAAACGCATGTTGGGTTCCAGGAACAGACCACGCTGCAATTGCAACCGAAGCAAAAGTTGTGGACAAACTGAAAAAAGATGGCATAAATAAAACTGATCTCTCTCGCGAAAAATTCACCGAACACGCTTGGGAATGGACTCACAAACATGGTGGAATTATTCTAAATCAGCTTCAAAAAATTGGAGCTTCTTGCGACTGGGATAGAACTAAATTTACGCTCGACGACACCTTATATAATAGTGTTATTAAAGTTTTTATCGATTTACATAAAAAAGGGCTGATTTACAGAGGAATAAGAATGGTAAATTGGGATCCGCAAGCTCAAACTGCCGTTTCGGACGAAGAGGTAGAATATAAAAACGAACAGTCTAAGTTATACTATGTTAGATATAAAATTAAAGATTCTGATGAATTTGTAACAATTGCTACAACTCGCCCCGAAACAATTCTTGGCGACTCGGCAGTGTGCATCCATCCCGATGATGAAAGATACAAACATTTGCACGGCAAAAAAGTTATTATTCCATTGGTAAACAGAGAAGTGCCAATAATTGCAGATGATTATATTGACCTTGAATTTGGAACAGGAGCATTAAAAGTTACTCCCGCTCACGACGAAAACGATTATATGCTTGGGCAAAAACATAATCTAAAATCTTACGATATTTTTAATGATGACGGAACAATGAGCGAAGCCGCTCAACTTTATATTGGAAAAGACCGTTTTGAAGTTCGCAAACTTATTGTTAAAGATTTAGAGAAAGATGGTTATTTTGTTAAAAGTGAGGATTATACAAACCGTGTAGGATTTTCGCAAAGAACTAATGTAGCTATTGAGCCAAAACTTTCTATGCAGTGGTTTTTGAAGATGGAAGACTTGGTAAAACCTGCTACTGAGAATGTTGCAAACGATAATGTTCGCTTCTTACCCGAAAAATTCAAAAATACTTACAGCCATTGGATGGAAAATATTAGGGACTGGAATATTTCTCGTCAATTGTGGTGGGGACATCGCATACCTGCTTATTATCTGCCAAATAGCAACGATTTTGTGATTGCAGCAACAGACGAAGAGGCTCTAATTCTCGCAAAAGAAAAAACTGGAAATAATGATATGAAAATATCAGACCTTCGCCAAGATGAAGATGTTTTGGATACTTGGTTTTCTTCGTGGCTTTGGCCTATCTCTGTTTTTGATGGCATTAATAATCCTGATAATGAGGAAATTAATTATTACTATCCAACAAATGTTCTTGCAACAGGACATGATATTATTTTCTTTTGGGTAGCCCGAATGATTATTGCTGGCTACGAATTTAGAGACGAAAAACCATTTAAAGACGTATATTTTACGGGAATGGTGAGAGATGAAAAAGGCAGAAAAATGTCTAAATCGCTCGGAAATTCGCCTGACCCATTAAAACTTATAGAAAAATATAGTGCAGATGGTGTGCGTGTAGGTATGATGCTTTGCTCTCCTGCTGGCGGCGACTTACTGTATAACAATAATTTACCAGAACAAGGACAAAAATTTGCAAATAAAATTTGGAATGCTTTTAGATTAATTCAAGGTTGGGAAATTTCAAATGAAATTAAACAACCCGAAAATGCAAAAATAGCTATTGAATGGTTTGAGGCAAAATTAAATAGCTCAATTGAAAACCTTGATAATCAATACGATAAATTCAGACTATCGGAAGCTCTAATGACCGTTTACCGATTATTTTGGGACGATTTTGCTTCTTGGTATTTAGAGGCTGTAAAACCAAATTATCAACAACCTATTGATAAAGAAACTTTTGAGGCAACAAATCGCATTTTTGAAAAACTACTCAAACTTTTACACCCATTTATGCCATTTATTACAGAAGAACTTTGGCAATTATCTGCAAAACGCAAAGAAAATGAGACTATTATGCTTCAAGAAATGCCAAAATCAGAAAAATTTGATAAAGAAATTCTCAAAAAATTTGAGCAAACTCAAGACGTTATTAGCAATATACGAAAAATTAGAAAAGATAAAAATATATCGTTCAAAAATAAATTGGAGCTTAAAATCAAACCAATTACAGATAAATACGATAATTATTTTGACTCTATTATTTCTAAATCTTGTGGACTTTCAAGCATAGAATTAACGGAGGAAAAGATTATTGGAGCATCTTCTTTTATTGTTAAAAATGCAGAATATTACGTTCCACTTGGCGACAGCATAAATAAAGAAGAGGAAATTGAAAAGTTAGAAAAAGAGCTTAAATATCAAAAAGGATTTTTGATGTCTGTAAGCAAAAAACTTAGTAATGAGCGTTTTGTAAACAATGCACCAGATGCAGTAGTAAATAAAGAAAAAGCAAAACAAGCAGAATCTGAAAGCAAAATTAAAGCAATAAAAGAGCAAATTGAAAATCTTAAATAAGATAAAAGTTTTTAGTTTTAAGTGCTGAGTCCACTCCGAAAAGCCTCTTTTCACCAAACTCGGCGTTATAAATCTTTTTTCAATCCTCATTATCAATAAGATAACTGTGGTTAAAAAAAGATTTATGCCTTGATTTTGACAAAAATAGACTTCTCGGAGTGGACTCAGTGCTTAGTTTTTAATTCTTTTTTACTTTAAATATAGGAACTTGACTAAAATAAATCGAAAAATCTATTACTGTGCATGTCCCGACTTTCCAAATCCTAATTTTTAATTTGCCAAAAGCAAACTAAAAATTGGGACTTAGAAACATCTAATCGGCACTTGAAAAACTTAATTTAATGATAAAAAAAATACTTATATCAATATTATTAACTACACTTGTATTGTCTTCTTTTAGTCAGGAAGTTACACAGGATACGATAGTAACAAAATTAATTGTTGGCATCAAAGAATCGCCTCCATTTATAATTAAAATTGGAGACAATTATACTGGTTTGAGCATAGATTTATGGAGACAGATAGCCAAAGATTTAAAAGTAATTTACGAATATAAAGAATATCCACAAAGTGATTTTTCACAAATGCTTACTGATATTCAAAATTCAAAAATAGATGTTTGCATTAACCCACTCACAGTTACCAGTGACAGGCTCAATCGTTTTAATTTTACGCTACCTTTCTTCTCCTCAAATATGGCAATTGTGGTAGCAAGTGAAGAAAAAGAACAGTTTTTTTCGTATATAAGTAACTTTTTTTCATTAAAAATAGTAAATCTTATTTTAATTCTATTTGGCATCATTATTTTTATTGGTGTTACGCTTTGGCTTTTGGAACGCAGGAAAAATAAGGATTTTAGTAAAGGAATAAAAGGAATTTTTGATGGAATATGGTGGACGAGTGTAACAATGACAACAGTTGGTTATGGCGATAAAATCCCTCGTTCTTTTGCAGGGCGAGTAATTGCCCTACTTTGGATGTTCTCTTCAATTATTATTATTTCAAGCATAACAGGTTCAATAGCAGCTACTTTAACAATAAAAGAATTTCAAGAAAATATAGAAACAATAGACGATATAAAAATACTGAGAGTAGGAACAATGAAAGCCTCAAGCAGTGAAGAGTTTTTACTCAAACAGCATTTTTCTAACATAAACAACGATTTTGAAAACATAGAAGAAGGACTCAACGCTGTTGCAAACAAAGAAATAGATGCTTTTATTTACGACGAAGCTATTGTAAAATACCTTATCAAAGACTTGAATTTGAATAACAAAATAAAAATTTCCTCCTATAAAATGAATGCTATCTATTATAGCTTTTCTGTTCCACAAGAATCAAAATTATTAGGTAATATTAATTTAGTTCTTATAAATAATTTAGAATCTGTTGGTTGGATTGGGACTCTAAACAAATATGACTTAGATGAGTAATCTTAAAACTTAATACTATAACTAACCGAAGGAATAATAGGAAAAAGAGTTCGTTTATAAACTGTATAATCTTTTGCTGGATTTCCATACGCCTCTCTAATATTTAGGTAGTATGTATTAAGGTGATTATAAGCGTTATATACGCTAAATTCCCATGCCGATTGATAGTTCTTATGTTCTTTTTTTATTCTAATACCAACATCTAACCTGTGATAAGTAGGCATCCTTTGATTGTTTCGTCCTTCGTAATAAAAAATACTACTCCATTTATCAATATACATTCTTCCAACTGGCATGGTTGTAGAATATCCCGATGCCAAAATAAATGTAGATGATAGTTCAATATTTTTATTTATTTCATAGTTTGTTGTTACAGAAAAATCGTGTCGTCGTTCGTATTTATAAGGATACCATTTGTTTTCGTTGATATTAGTGAATTTTCGTTCAGAAAACATTAGAGTGTAAGCCAGCCAACCAGAAAAACGACCAAATTCTTTATGCAGCCAAAGTTCTGAACCATAAGCTCTACCAATACCATTTGTTTCAATCAAATCTTCCCAAGTGCTTAAATTTATATCGTAGTAAATATTGTCCTTATAATCAATTAGATTATTCATGTTTTTGTAGAAAACCTCAAATTGTAAGCTACTGTTATATTTTAGCAAATTTTTATTTATTCCACAAGAATATTGAAATGCTGTTTGAAACGATGTTTTTTCTGTTGAAGGAACCCAAACGTCTTTAGGCATTCCTACTGTGTTGTTAGACAACATATAAGAAAATTGAGACATGCGTGTAAATGCAAGTTTAAATGCAGTGGTTTTATTTATAGTATAGTTTGCCGAAAAACGTGGTTCGGGTAACTGAAAAATAGTATTTTTAACCTTATATATAGAGTATCTTAAACCTAAATTAATAAGCAGATTTTCATTAATTTTGATTTTATCATTTATATAAAATGAAAATTCATTTGCATAATATGCTGTCCTTTTATTAGTTGCAATATTCTCAATGCTGTCCTTCTCTGTATAGGTCATAATTTGTGGTTGAAAATTATGATAAAAATATTCGCTTCCAAAATCAATTGTATTATTTTTAAGATTTAAACTGAAATTTAGGTTTGCCTGATAATCGGAGATTAAAGAGTTTAGTTCTGATTTTGTAAACGTGTTATTATTAGACGAAATGTAATCTATTTCTTCTGATTTAGAAAACACATTATAATGATAATTATTTTTTGCAACAAGCAAATTAACTTTAAATTTTTTGCTTAGTTTTTGTTCAAATTTAAGATAGTGTATTTTTGTTCCCCAGTCAATATTTTCTAAATTAATATTTTTTGATACTTCGGGAGTCTCCTTAATATTTCCAAATTTAAAATAATCTTTGCCTAAATAAAAACCATAAACTAATTTTGAATTAGGACTAAATTTGTGTCTTATTTTAAAATTGGTTTCATAAAGACCCAAATCTGACAAATAGTCGTTTCGTGTAAATAAATTTGGAATTTTATAAAACAAGTTAAGGTAAGATGCACGCCCAGAATAAACTATGCTAGTTTTATCCTTATATATAGGTGTTTCTAAAAATAACTTGGCAGATATTAAGCCAATATTTATATCTGCTTTTGCCTTTTTAGTATCTCCTTCTTTTAAATCAATTTTCACAATAGACGAAAGCCGTCCTCCATAATTAGCAGGAAAACCTCCTTTGTATATCTCTACGTTTTTTATTGCATCTACGTTAAAAACAGACATAAAACCAAACAAATGAGAGGCATTGTAAATAGGAATACCGTCCATTAATATTAGATTCTGGCTACTACTTCCTCCTCTTACATTAAGCCCTGTTGAACCTTCTGTTCCTGTTTGTACACCTGGTGTTAGTTGTATTGCTTTTAATATATCTTGCTCTCCGCCAAGCGAAGGTATTTTTTTTATCTGCAAAATGGGCAAATTAATTTTGCTTTCTGCTTGATGCAAATTCATTTTATCTGCATTAACACTTACTGTTTCTATTTGATTATCCTTAATTTTTAAAAATAAATTTAAAGTTGTATCTTTATTAATTGTGAAACTCGAAGAATACAATATATAGCCTATTGCAGATACTTGTAAATTTACTTTATGCGACGATAAAGTAAATTTATAAAAACCACTAGAATCGCTTGCTGTATTAATATTATTTGCAATAATATTAACATCTGAAAGCTTTTTGTTTGTTTGAGCATCGTAGATATTTCCACTAAGACTGAAACTTTGTGAATAGCCTAGCGAACTACAAAACACAAACATTAGTATTGTTATAAATCTTAGAAATACCATTTTAAATTTAATTGAGGACCAAAACCTTTTGAAATAATAGAATATTTTACTTGTAGTTCTATTCCAACTTTATTTGCAATACCAAAATAGCCAAGTCCCAAACCAATAGGTGCATCAAAATAAAAATTGTAATCAGAAGAGTTGGTGCCTGTTAGTGTAGCAAATTCTATGGTTGGAGTAAATTTTCTATTTATGATATAATATTTTGCATAAATACCAGCAGTATAATAAGATGTTTTTTTGCCAAACATTCCTGAACTCAAAACACCTATTTCTGTTTTTTTGAAAATATTATATCCAAAACCTAAATTTAATCCATAAGCTGAATTATCTGGTGTAATCATAAATAACGGAGATACAGATATAGAGCTTTGTTGTTTTTCGAATAAATTATTTGTTTTTTGAGAATACAATTGGCAGGATAGTGCCAAAATAATTAAAGTTGTGATAATAGGTTTCATAGTTGAATTTATTGGTTAATAGTGTTTTATTTTTATTGTAAAATGCAAACCAATCGTAAATTTTGAAATATTAATCTACTTGCTTAATGGCAATTGATAGTTAAAAAACCCTCAGGTATAGGTTTTGCAGGTAGTTTAATTATGTAAGGCTTGCTTTTGCCTGCAAAAATACCTAAGCCATTGTTTATATTAGTATAAATATTTTGTGTTGATAAAAATACATCTGTTAAGCTAGAACTTTGATAACTTTCATCATTATAATAATTATAGTAACTTTCAGAAATTGAATAAATATAAAAATCAACTTGATTCACAAACATTATGTTTTCATAAAAACAGTTACAACAATCATAACTATTAAGCCAATATAAAGCAAAAGTAATTTGTAAGGATTTGTTTATATCCTCATTAATTTTTATATCATCTCTACCACCGTATTTAAAATTAGCTTCGCTTTTGATTGAGCTTACAAAAAATGAATTAACAAATTTCATCCAGGCATCAAATTCAATAAGATTATTAGTAAAGTTCAACTCTACTGTATATGTAGAAGTAAGATGGATATAATCCCATTCATCAAAAAATTGAAATAAATCTTTATCAAAATAATCTACATAAGTTATTAACTTACCAGTAGCTTGTTCTGGCACTCTTTCTGTTTCAGAAATTGCGGTATCGTATCCCTCTGCACTAACTTCAATATAATAATCTGTATCTTCTTCGGGTTTTGTGTTTATTGCACTTTTATAATTTCCTGTATTTGTATGAACTAAGGTTTCTAAATATTCACCATTTTTATACAGTTTTACTGTTGCATCAGGCACAAAATAATTCAAACTATCTATTTTATTTAATGTGTGTTGTAATTTATTAACACCTACCGACCAAACACTATCAGGAGAAAAAATTGAGTGAATAACTAATTTTTTTGGTGCTTCGGGATAACTATATTCTAAATCTTTATCGCAGGAAAATAAGAATACAATTCCAATTATTAATATTGTTATTTTGGTTTTCATATTATTTCTAAAATTATGTTAAAAACATTTCTCCTGTAAACATTTGTATTGCAGATAATAAAATTAAATAATTTTTTGCTCTTCTCATTTTTTAAATTAATTTTGAAAATTAGAAATTAGATTAATTTGCCTGTCTTAATTATCGCTGTGATCAACTTTGACTTTGGACAGGCATTTTCTTGAAAAAACAGTTACTAGTATTTGCTTTTTATAAGAAGTTGCAAACATATAATAATAAAAATAAAGAACCTAAAATTCACCCCTAGTGGGTAAGGTGTTAATAATTTGATATTTCATCAAAAAAAGTTCCCCCAGTTTTTG
>JAOZQN010000080.1 GCA_029932195.1 Bacteroidales bacterium
AATTCATTATAAATAAAGTTATTACAATTTCAACAAAATCCGTTATAATCAGTAACTATATTAAGATATTACAATTTTTTTATCAGTCTCAATAATAAAAACGTTCTACTACTTAGTTCTTTAAGAATGTAAAGTTATAATTTATAAATATTAAAAATACCAATAAAAAATTTACAAATTTTGAACCAAAGATAAATGTTTTTTTCTAATCACAAAAAATTGTAATATTAAATGTATATTATTAGAATGTTTTTTACTGTGTAATCTGTTTATTATCAGTTGTTTAGTTTTGTAATAAAAATGTTTTTTTACCCTCTTTTTATTCTGAAAAAAACTACCTTTTTTATTAAAATAAGATTAATTATTGCTTTTTTTTTGAGATTTATTTAATTTCATAAATTTTAATATATTTGTCTTTTTATAATAGATATTTTTCCAATTAAACTTAATTTAGAAGGCACTCCTAAAAACTCAAAAATCAAGGCTTTCAAAATTATTAAAGTTTGAGTTTACTCCTGTAAATGAGTATTTTAATAATTTTGTATAACGTAGAGTTTGGGGTTTTTAGGAGTGCCCTAAGATATTTGTCATTTTTGACCTCCCAACTTTCCTAAAAGTAGGATTATTATTGATAAAAAAGCCCCTTAGAGGTTTGGAGTTATTTTCTGCTAATGTTATAACAATAAGTGAAAAAAATATGTAAAAGCAAAAAACTTTTAGAATTATTCTATTAGCTAAAAATATAACATTAAAATTTTAATACTATATAGACTTCAATGAAATTAAAGAAAAATATTTTTTGGCTTATTTTTATTGTCTTTTTCGTTACTGCTTGTGAAACAAGCAAGGTGAAAAAGCTTATAGAAACAACCAATTTGTCCATTGACTGGTGGCAACTTAAGCAAAAAAGTGAGGATAATTGGAGACAAATTGCTGTTCCTTTTAGTCTTATTTACTCTTTGAAGAAAGATACAACAGTAGAACGGATATTTTTTCGAAAGTCGCCAGAACAAAATAAATGGATAGAAGACAGCACTTGGGAATGTCAAACTTCTTTTTTTATTGATAAAAGTAAAATGAAAGAAGATAATATTAATATAATATTTGAAGGATTAGATACTTATGCCGAAGTTTATTTGAACGACTCTATCCTCTTTTTTGCAAACAATATGTTCAGAAAATGGTCAATTGATTGCAAAAATAGACTTATTGATGGAAATAATAAAATTTATATAAAATTTATTCCTCCCAGACAGAGGCAAAAAGAACTTCTTGCCAATAATTCATATTTTCTAACAGATAGTGGACAATCTGCAACCAGAAAACCAATGTATCATTTTGATGAGAAGTTAGGATTTAGATATGTTGAATCAGCTATTTTTAAAGATGTTTATATAGAAAGATGGAGCGATGCCAAAATTGAAAATGTAGAATATATAACCAACAATGTCTCAGATAGTGTAGCAAATATTACGGCAATTTTTGAAATAAATGCAACAAAAGAAAAGAAAGCCGAACTTGAAGTAATAATAAATGATACTGTTTTTCATAATATTAACGTAAGTTTAAAGGAGGGTATAAATAAATATGAGTTAAATTTTGACATTGAAAATTACAAACTATGGTGGACGCACGACTTGGGAACTCCTTACTTATACCAATTTACATCAAGTTTGAGAGTAGCAGGCAAGGAACAAAAAATAGATTGCAAATATGGAATAAGAACAATAGAAATAGCAAATAGTGAAGCTGGTTTTGATATAATTTTAAACGGAAAAAAACTTTGGATTAGGGGAGCAACTTTTGCTCCTTTGGGACTTTTTTATGTTCAAATTAATGATAATGATTATAAAAAAATGATTTCGGGCTTAACAATGGCAAATTGCAATATTGTGAGAGTTTGGGAGGGAGGAATGTATGAGAAAGATGTTTTTTACAATCTTTGCGATGAAAAAGGTCTGCTTGTTTGGCAAGATTTTATGCTTCCATATAAAATTTATCCAAATGATTCAGAGTTTTTGGAAAATGTGAAACAAGAGTGTAAAGAAAATATTATAAGATTAAGAAATCATCCATCTATTGCCTTTTGGTATGGAAGTAATGAAATAGATAATTATTGGAATAACAATGATTTAAGTAACGTTTATTCAAGTAAAGATTCTATAGAGATATTTAAAACAAATAAACAAATTTTTAACGATTTACTTATAAATCTTGTTAGCGAAAACGATAAAAAACGACCATATTTTACAACTCCCACTTCTGCCTACAATAGAAAAAGTATAAGTTTTACTAATTTTGAGGAAGATAAGATATTTACCAATTTTGAGACAACGGTATTTCCCGTTATGAGAACAATAGACCGTTTTACAAATGCTTCCGATCGAAAAATAAACTCTTCTATTATCAAATATCATCAAAGACCAGAAATTTCAAGAAAGCAACTTGATTTACTTATTAATAAAAGGTTTAAAGTAGTAAAACACTTTAGAAAATATGTAAGACTAAATCAGCTTGCACAGGCAGAAGATTTTTCAGAAGACTTAAAAGACAAAGTTATTAATAACGAAAATATTTTTCTTGGAATAATAAATGATTATAGTCTTGTAATTTCACCTTCTCCAATAGATTATTTTTTGAAATGGAAAGCAAGTATATTTTTCATTAAAAATGGTTTTGAAAATTTGCAATTATCTGTAAAAGAAATGAATGGTAGAGTTAATGTTTTTATTTTTTCAAATAGAGAAGAGAAAATAAACGCAGAAATTTTGCTTAAAATTTACAATTTTAAAGGAAGGATTCTTTGGAAAGAAAAATATCCTGTTTCTATTGAACCCGATTCTTATAAAGGCTATGTGAATGCAAATATTTCTCAAATAGTGAAAAAATATGGAAAACAAAACATAGTTTTAAAATCAGAAGTGATTGAAAATAAGATTATTATAGCGGAAAATCATTATTGTTTTACAGAGGTTAATAATTTGCAACTAAGTGAACCAACAATTAATTTAAGCTTTTTTAAAATAGAAGGAGGACATGCCATAGAGCTTACAACTAATCGATTTGCAAAAAATATCTACTTGCACACAAATGAAAGCGGAATGTTTGATAACAATTTTTTTGATTTAGTTCCTGGCGAGACTAAAATAATAAAATTCTATCATGAAAAAATTATTGATAAAATAGAAGAGAAAGTAAAAATCAATTCATTTTTTAATTATTAAATTGAATTTTTTATTTTGAATTTTGAATTTTGAATTTTATAACATAAACTTTTATATCTTTGTAAAATGTTAGTAGAAGAAAAATATCCAATAATTATAGAAAAATCTGTTCAAAAAGAAGAGAAGGTTATCTCGTCTAAATATTTGCATTTTCTTGATGAGGTGGCAGAAACCAGAAAATCTGAATGGATAGATGGCAAACTCGTTGTTCAATCCCCTGCGAGTAAAAATCATTTGTCGGTAAGCAAACGACTTACACGTCTTATGAGTTCACATGCAGATAGATACGATTTGGGATACGTGGCTTTTGAAAAAGCTCTGATAAATTTAGATGAGGGCATTCAAAATTTTGAACCAGATATAGTTTTTTTTAATAAAAAGAAAGTAGAAGCAATGAGTTCTACTACTTCTATGTTTGAAGCTCCCGATTTTGTTGTAGAAATCTTATCAAAAGGAACAACAAAAAATGACAGAGGTGTTAAATTTATAAACTACGAGAAATTTGGAGTGTCGGAATATTGGATAGTTGACCCAAAATTAAAAACTATTGAACAATATATTTTACAAAATATAAAGTACAAAAAAAAATATAAACTTACTCAAATTTTTAAAATTGGTGAATATATAGAATCCGAAATGCTTAAAAATTTTTCTATTCCAGTGCGAGCATTATTTGATACTTATATAAATCTTGCAGAATTAGATAAGCCAATAAGGCAAATTTTTGAAGTAAAGATAAAAGAGAAGAATGAAATAATTTCAGAAAAAGAAAAAACTATTTCAGAAAAAGAAAAAACTATTTTTAAAATAGTTAATACATTGTATAATTCTGGAACTGATGTAAATCAAATTCAAGAAATGACAAACTTATCAAAATCAGAAATAAATAAACTTCTAAACTTATAGAACCATAAAACTCTAAACTTAAAAAATTTATGTATAGTCAAGTAATAACTTTAAATGAATTTATAATAGAACGACAAGCAGATTTTCCTTATGCAAAAGGAGAATTAACTAGATTATTATCTCACATGGGATTGGCAGCAAAAGTAGTAAATCGTGAAGTAAATAAAGCTGGATTGGTAGATATTTTGGGTAAAGCAGGAGATATTAATGTGCAAGGTGAGACCCAACAAAAGTTAGATGTTTTTGCAAATGAAAAATTTATTCTCGCACTCAAAGGAAGTGCTGAGTGCTGTGGAATTGCTTCGGAAGAAAATTCAGAAATCATAAAATTTGATACTGAGTTGGCAAAAAACGGAAAATATATTGTAGCAATAGACCCTTTAGATGGTTCTTCTAATATTGATGTTAATGTTTCTATTGGAACAATTTTTTCTATTTTCCGCCGTCTGTCGCCAGTGGGACACACAGCAACAGAAGAAGATTTTTTGCAAGAAGGAGCAAGACAAGTTGCTTCTGGTTATATAATTTATGGCTCTTCTACAATGATGGTTTATACAACAGGACGAGGTGTAAACGGCTTCACGCTAGACTCATCTATTGGCGAATTTTGTTTATCTCACCCCGATGTGAAAACCCCTCAAAATGGAACAATATATTCCATAAACGAAGGGAATTATATCAAATTTCCGAGGGGTGTTAAAAAATATTTAAAATATTGCCAAAAGAAAGACCCACAAACCAAACGACCTTTTACTTCACGATATATTGGTTCGTTGGTTGCTGATTTTCATAGAAATTTATTGATAGGAGGAGTTTTTATTTATCCTAAAACAGACAGTAGCCCTAAAGGAAAACTGCGATTACTTTATGAAGCAAATCCAATGGCATTTATAATTGAGCAAGCAGGAGGTATGGCTACCGATGGAGATGGTGGACGCATAATGGACATAAAACCAAGTGATATACACGAAAGAGTGCCACTATACATAGGCTCGCGAAATATGGTGCAAAAAGCATTAGAATTTATGAAAGAGAATAAATAATTCCAAATTGCAAGTTTCATGTTGCAGGTTTCGCAAGGCGTTATAACTTGTTATCTGTAACTTGCAACCTGAAACAACAAAAAAATTATGAAAAAAGATAAAAAACAAATAAAAATAGAACATTTTAGTAATCTTGTCGCAGTGGCTTATGCCGATGGTGTTTTTAAAGAAGAGGAACTTGATTTTCTTGCAGATAAAGCAGAAGATTTTGGATTATCAAAATCTGAAATAAAAGACGTTATAGATAGAGCACCAGAACTCCATTTTCAGATACCAATGAATGATGAAGAGCGTGAAGACCAACTTACAGATGTAGTTTTTATGTCTATGGTAGATGGACATGTTGATGAAAGAGAATACGATTTATGTCTAAAAATAGCCGAAAAATTAGATTTTGATGAGAAGTATTTAGACCATATAATTAGTTTGGTTTTAAAACTTTGGAAATAATTAGGAGCGAAGAATTAGGTTTTAGGACGGCGGAAAAATATAAAATGACTGATTACAAATAATGTATGAAAATATTAAAACCCCAACACTTTCTAGCATCCTGTGAGGATTTGGAAATGTGTTTACCCAAAGTGTTAATTTTCGTCCTACTATTTTTTGTAGCTTGCAACCCTCCCGAAGACGATTTAATTTCTTATAATTTTGAAACAGATGGAGTTTTTATCTCAAACGAAGGAAATTTCACTTATGGAAATGCGTCTTTATCGTATTTAGATTTATTGGAAAAAAAGATGTATCACAATGTCTTTTTCAATGCAACAGGTTATCCACTCGGCGATGTTGCCCAGTCACTAACTTTGTGGGACAATTATATTTTTATAGCAATAAATAATTCGGGTAAAATTTATGTTATCAATAAAAATACTTTTGAATTTGTTGCAAAAATAACAGAACTAACCTCTCCAAGATATATTCAAGTTGTAAATAGCGAAAAAGCTTATATATCAGATTTATATAGCACTGAAATTACTATTTTTAATCCCACCACTTTTGCAAAAACAGGAACAATTAATCTCAATGCAACAAGTGAAAAAATGATTTTGTGGAACAATTTTGCTTTTGTAACAAATTGGTCTTTTGGCAATAAGTTGTTTAAAATTAATACAGAAACAGATATTGTAACAGATTCATTAATTGTTGCTTATCAGCCAAATAGTTTAATTATTGATAAAAATAATAAACTATGGGTTCTTTCCGATGGAGGAGCAAATAATGATAGTATTCCAAAACTAACAATTGTAAATCCTGAAAATATGCAGATTGAAAAGGTTTTTGAATTTGAAAGTTCTGCAAATTCGCCAAATCATTTGAGCATAAATAAAACAGGAGATACCATTTATTTTCTAAATAGTTCGTGGTCGGGCGATGTTAATAATGGTGGAGTGTATGCTATGCCAATAAATTCAGAAAACTTGCCAGAAAATTCTATTATTCAGCAAAATAATCAGTTATTTTATAGTATGTCTGTTTCCGAAGAGTCAATTATTTATCTTACCGATGCAATTGATTTTGCACAAAATGGAGTTTTATATCGCTACCAGACAAACGGAAATTTATTAGATACTTTTTCCGTAGGAATTATTCCAGGAGATTTTGCTTTTAAGAATTGATTTTTTTTAAGTTTCGTTTTATACGTTCTCCTTTTAGATGCTTATCTACCAACATTTTTTGGTATTTATTAAAATCAATATTTTCTAATTCTTTTTTTATCTTGTTAAATTTTTCAGAAAATTGATTAAATTGTTCAAAAATAAATGGCTTGCCTTTACTATCTATCTTTGAGTAATGTGTTTGTCTTGTTGTTATATCTAATAATAAAGAGTAAAATAATTTAAACAATTTTATTTTTATTTGCACTGTTTTTACATTTTCATTTTTAAGCGATTTTGTAAGTTCTTCACTAAATCTTTTAGAGTAAGGACCTTCAAAAGCATAAATCCATTCCCCATGTTGCACTTTATTTCTTATTTTTATTGCAGGTGTTAAAAACGTTTCCATAATTTCAGAAAAATTTTCATACAATAACTTAGAGGCTTTATCTATAATCGTATTTTCTTTTATATCAATATCCTCGTAAAGTAGCTCTTGCGAGCTAATATTATATGCTTTACAGAAAGAGACTTTTAAAACTATTTTCCATTTTTCTTCTAATGATTTTATTTCATGCAGTTTATCAACTTGTTCATATTTAAAAGCATTTGGTTCAAAGAATAATCTTTTAATAACCTCATCACACCATGATATTAATAAACCCAAAAGAATATTTGTAAAAACGTTTATTTCTTTTTTTACAGAATCATATTCTTGATTTACTTTTGCTAATTTAATTATTGAATCTTGTATATTCTTACTTTGTTTATCTAAATTATTGAAAATTCTTTTAAATTCACTTTCATTATATTCATTACTTTTTAATTTTTTAAAATTCTTTAACTTCGTTTTTCCTATAATATTTTCTTTATCTAAGAATTTCATTAAATTTGTTGTAAATTTAAATTTAAATTTATTTTTTGTAAGAAATTCTTTTACATACAAGTCGTTCAATATATCTTGCACATTCTTTAACCCAAACTCAATCAAATCCACATTCTCATTATGATATTTTTGATAAGTCTTAAACTCCTCAGGCTTAGGTAATTTTTTTTTATATCTAATTAGCTCTTCTTTTGCTTCGGCTACCCACGTAAAGTTGGACAAATTTTAAATATTCAACTCTTTCCAACGTGCTGTTTTTATTGCCAAAGGCAATAAAAATGGGACTTGGAAACGTGTTGCCTTGATAGTTAAGCTGTCCAACCTTACGTGGGTAGCCTTTGCTTCTTTAAGTTCGTTTTCTTTATCTTTTATTTTTTGCTTTATTATCCTTTCTTCATTCATAAATTTATTTTTTACAAAAAAACCCGACTGAAAAACATACGTAAGCATGTTTTCCAGCCGGGAATCGAACCCCTTATGAGTAAATAGCGATATATTTAAACTCAGTATAAACCAACTGGTCTATAGAACCATCCCTGGCCTCTCAGGTGAGAAGATTTTTAATATTTTAAGTGAAAATTTTTATCACAGTTTTTTTATTCTTCAGCAAATTACTTAAACTAAATATATCACAAATATAAGACAGTTTATATTAAAAAGCAAGTTTTTTTTAATATATTTTTTAATAAAATCAAATTTTAATGTAAGGCGAAATTTTATCAAAAATTTCTTGTGAGATTATATTTTTGTCAATCAGAGTATTGAGGCTTTTGTAAGCACCGTTTTTATTTCTGTAATTAGTTATTTTCTTGGCTGTTTCGTAGTCAATATATGGGTGCTTGGCAAGGTCTTTTTTATTTGCAAAATTGATTTTTATTTTTGTTATTTTTTCGGTATTTATTTCAATATTGTCTTTAATTTTTTCATAAACTTCAGGTTTCATTCCGTAAACTTCCAAAAGTTGTTCTTTATTAGAATAGCCTCCGAGTAAATCTCTGTATTTTAGCATTCTGCCTGCGTAGTAATCACCAATTCCTTTTATTTGTGTTAGTTCACTTTGAGTTGCGGAATTTATTTCTACAATAACATTTTCATATTCAACTTCTTCATTTTCATTATTATAACTATTTTCAAGAATAATATATGGCTCTAAAATATCATAATGCTCTTGTTCTACGCCATAAATTTTCAACAAATCCTCTTTTTTATAAAATTTACCACCTTTTGAAGTGTATTTTACAAAAGTTGTAGATTGCTTTTCGCTAAAACCTAATTTTTGCCAGTCAGCTTCTGTTGCCATATTTGGATTAAATTCAAATAGTTCACCAGTTTCAAAAACAGGTTCTTTTTTGTTGTCATATTTTTTGTAATTGTTGTCGTAGTTTTTTTTGTAATTCTTTTTATAACTACTTGATTCTGGCAGATCTATGTATGGTTTCAATATTTGATATTGTTTGGTTCTTATTCCATACATTTTTTGAAAATCTTTTTTATCATAAAATTTTCCTCCTTTTGAGAGATAATTATTTATAGTTCCAATTTGTTTTTCGGTAAGTCCAAGTTTGAGCCAATCTTCTGAGTCTATGGTATTTGGATTGAATTTAAAAAGTTCAAGAGTATCATATCTATCAATAATATATTGGTCGAGACGACTGATGTATTCCTCGTTGTCTTTGCTTTCCAAAGACACAAAAAATGAATCTATTTCTGCTTCAAAATTAGAATAATCATAATTTTTATCATTACCAAAAAGAAACATTGTATTGCTGATAATGAGTAAAATAACAATAATTATGAGTAAAATAATTGTGCCATTTCGCTCTCTTTTGGTAAAGTTAAAATATTCTTTTACAGAGGCTTTCATTGTTTTGTTATTTTAAATTCATAATCAGAGTATTTATTCTGTTTTTCTAATAAATCTCTGAAGCTAAAATTATTGATATTTATTTGACTATAGTCTTTTTCTGACAGTTCAATTATTTGTTTATCAGTAACTTCATTAATTATACTTTTGCTATTTTCTAATAATTCTAATGGATTTTGACTTTTAACTTCTTTATTTAATTCAGAAATTGTTATCTTATCTTTTACTCTATTTTCATAATCGTCTAATGTTTCTTGCCTGTCATAACACAGATTTTCTCTATTTAAATCATAAATTTTTATAATGTTTTGAGCTTTTTTATTTTCACCTTTAGCTTTTATTTTTATACCATCTGTTGCTTCTGCAAATTCAAATTTAAAATAGTCTTCAAATTTATAATTCTCTTCATCTGGTTTTATTAGCGGAATATATTTTTCATATCTATTACCTTTTTTTCCATTACATGTGGAACAAATGATGTATAAATTAGACCACTCCAAAACATCATCAAAATATTTACTTGATGGTTTAAAATGTTCTATTTCTGTTCTTTCGTTTTTACGAAAATTTGTATCACAAAAAGAACAATGTTCATCAGTCATTTTTAATAAATTTTCTTTCAGACAAGAATACAACGTTTTATAAGAATTTAAACTGAAATGTGGTGTCTTTGTCTTTCTTTTATCTTCTGGACTTAAATTATTATATTTTTCTATTTCTTTTTTCCAGTTTTCTGTTTTTTGTTCTTGTATTTTTTTTGTCAAGCAATCAGGAGATTCACTTGGTTTTCGTATTGTTTTTTTCATTAGCCCTCTTGATTTTGTAGTATATACTGCAACTGCCTAATCTCTCTTGTTAAAGTATTGCTTACTTCTTCTCCTTTTTTACTTAATTTTTTCACTATATTTTTAAAATCATTATCAGAAATAGGACGAATATTTTTTATTATCTCTTCTTTTATTTTGTGAAATTCTTTAAACATAGTTTCTATATCTTTATTAAAAATAGAAGTAGATTTAAAAATATCTGTTATAATATGTTTGGAACTCGTGCCTTCTTCTATTTCCAAAAGTTCGGCAGTTACATTTTCGTCTTTTAATTTTAGTAAATAAACATTACTATTTGTAACAGACTGAATAACAAACGGACTGTGTGTTGTTACAATAAATTGAATATTTGGGAAAACATCTTGCAAGGTTCGTAAAATCGTTTTTTGCCATTTTATATGTAGGTGAGTATCAATCTCATCTATTAAAACAATACCATTTATTTCTTTAGGTTTGTTAATATCAAATCCTTTTTTTAAGGCTCTAATTACTAAATCAAGTATCCACTTAAAAGAAGTTTTAAATCCAGCAGATAAAGCTTTTAGCGGAATTTCATTTTCATTATTTGTAGGTGCTTGAAAATAAAATACTCCCTCTTTATAACTTGATAAAATTACTCTATTTTTTAATTCCTCTGCGTTGTTAAAAATTTCAGTAATGATTTTTTTTAATTGTTTAAATCCTTCTCCTTTTTCTAAATCCTTATGAGTTTCTTTATTGTTATTTATACCAAAAAGAGTAGAAACATGATCGTATCCAGTAAAATTTGTTATATCTTTATTTGCATTTCTGGAACTACCGTAGGCTACAAATAAAAATTTATCTTCTATTAATTTAATTAGCTTTTCTTTATCTTTCTCTTCTTTTTTATTCTTATATTTTAATACAACTTTATCTTCTTGTGTAATTTTATATTCTAAAGTTTGTTCGTTCTCATTCGTTTTGTTTTCAGAAATAATAAATTTTATTTCTAAACTTGAGTCCTTCTCTAAATTTTTAGTTACCTCAGACCATTCTGTGCTATGTAGAGGTGTAATATTTGATATTCCAATAGCAATTAATTGCAAAACAGTTGTTTTACCTCGTCCATTTATGCCAAGAAAAATATTATTTTTTTGGCTCAATTTTATATCTAAGTCATCAAAACACTTTATGTTTTTGATACGAATGCTTTTTATTTTTATGTTATTTTGATTATTTTTAGTAGTTGCACTTTTTTTTTCAAAATCAATTTTTTCAATATTTCCTTTTTTAAAATTTTCAAATGCTTTCTTAAAAATAATTCTATTATCTTTTGTTAAATTTATCATTATCTTGTTTTTTAAAAATTATCTATAAATATTTCTTCAAAATTATTAAAAAGATATTTACAAAACTGAGAATATTCAGCTTTAGAGTCTGTTTTAGAAAGTAGGTCTTTGAATAAGTGGTCAAAAGCTAATTTCATAAGGCTATTAGATTTTTCTGTTTCAAGTGACTCTTCGTCTATTAAATTTTTCAAATTGGATATAGCAAAAGAAATATTTTCTTTCAATGAGTTAACAATATTTACTCTTTTTAATATTAAATCTTGTCTATTAAGTTTTAATATATCAATAGTTTTCCTCCCTCGTTCTGTAAGTCCAAAAATTCTACCATCAGAATAAAAAGATAAATGTTCTTCTGGATTATCATATTCCGGATTTAAAAGTAATGGCTCTTCTTGTAATGAAATTAAATCGTATCGCCAATCTTTTTTATTTATTGGTGGCACAGAAACCACATCATTTTTTATAGGATAATTACTTGATTTAGATATATTACAAGTATGACAAGCAGGCAATAAATTACTCCATTCATAAGCAAGCCATGGGTATTTACTTTTGGGACGATGTTGGTCTATCTGCATACTTGAGTCATATAATTTTGACTCACAGTATGCACATTTGCCATGATATATTTCATTTAAGTTCTGTTTTATTTCATTATAGACAGGAATTAAATGAGAAGACTTTATTTCACCATTTCTAAATTTTTCAATTCTTTTTTCTATATCATCTGAAAGTAAGACTCTTGGTATATTATTATAATCTTTTTTTACTTGTATCATTTTTTTTAATTTAGAACTTGTGGTAGTGTTGTAAATTGGTAGCTATGCACCACGTTACTAAATCCCTGCGTGATGTTAGTAAGTGTTTATCGTAAAAAGATTTACTAACATTCCGTAGGAATTTAGTAACATCAAAAATAACTACCAGTTTGTTACACTACCGAACTTGTTAATTCCTAATTTATTTTATCCCCATAAAAAATCTATTCCATCTTATTTTTGAGACAATATTAGGTTTGTCTTTATCCATTGATAACCATACGAATAAACCTTTTCCTACAATATGGTCGTCTGGCACGTAGCCCCAAAAACGTGAGTCGGCTGAATTGTGGCGACTGTCTCCCATCATAAAATAATAATCCATTTTAAAAGTGTAGCTTGTTGCTTTTTCACCATTTATAAAAATATTCTCTCCCTTAATTTCTAAATCATTTCCTTCGTAAACATCTATTATTCTTTCATATAATGGTAGGTTCTCAATATTTAATTCAATCGTAACACCTTCTTTTGGTATCCAGATAGGACCAAAGTTATCCTCGTTCCAGCTAAATTTATCTTGATTAGAATAACTGGAAATAACAGTAACATAATTTTCTGCAATAGCTGGAGTTAGAGCTGTGCCAACTGCCTCGTAAAATTTTTGGTTGTTGTCAAAAGTTTTGCCTTCTAATTTTTTAAGATTAGTTAAAACAGAATCTGGCATTTTAGATTCTAAATTAGCAATAGTCTTATTATCAATTTTATAATGTGCCTCTGTATGTGGAAAAATATATGATTCTTTATAGCCAGCTGGTTTAATAATTCTTCTAACCGACTTTATACTTGTTATTGTTCTCAATTGTTCTGCTTTAGATTCTGGTAGCGGATAAATGTTTGTATTTCCAACATCTTGAGAATTTATAGCCATAAATTTGGCGTAATAATCAATATTAAAACGTGAAGCATCTTTATCTTCGTTGGAAATACTTAGGTTTTCAAGCACTTTTGGATTAATAAAATTACCATCTGTTGTAACAAGATATTTATATTGTTTGTGTGGAAGGTCGTTTTGTCTTTCGCTATTTATATAAAGCTCGCCATCAATAACTTGCAGGCTGTCTCCAGCAATTGCGACACATCTTTTTATGTAGTTTTCTCGTTTATCAACGGGGCGATAAACTATTTCGCCAAAATAACCCTGTATTTGTTGCCCTGTTCTTGGGTCTATTAAAACGTCGTTGTTCACGTTTTTATGACCATAATCTCTGCAAAGCTGGTAATAACTTTGCCCTTGCTGGTTGATTGCAACAGTGTCTCCTGTGGGGAAATTAAAAACCACAACATCGTCGTTTTCAATATCTTCCAAGCCTATCAATCTTTTGTATCTCATTTGAATAGCATCGGTAAACGATTTTGTGTTTTTTGTGCCAGGCATTGTATGGTGTGCAAAAGGAAATGCTACTGGTGTGATTGGTAATCGTGGTCCGTAGTGGTATTTACTCACAAAAAGATAGTCGCCTACGAGCATGGATTTTTCCATAGACGAGGTTGGAATTGTGTAAGCCTCTATTAAGAGTGTGCGGATAATTGTGGCGGCAATTATGGCAAAAATAGCTGCATCTATCCATTCTATCCACCATTTTTGTTTTTTTACGCCTTTTTTCTTCCAAAAAGTCCAGTTTACTTTTTTTGTCAGATAAAAATCTACAATAATTGGTTGGATTAATAGTAGGAAAAAATTTCCTGTCCAGATAACGAGTAATAATAAAATTATTGTTGATAATACGAAATTAAAATATTTGTTGGTCAAATATTTTTTTGCTTTTTTAGTAATTTCCATTTTTTAGTCTTTAGTTTTTAGTTTACACATCTTTTGTGTAAGTAAGTAAGTAAACAGATATAAAGAATACTTTTTTGTTCTCTAATATGCTTATTATCAAGCGAAAGCTAATTGAAAACTAAACACTTAAAACTAAGCACTTACTTAAGTAGCTGTATAAAAACGACACTTTTGCTTTATTCTGGTTTATAAGGCGTAAGCAAAATTATTCATTGTTCATTATTCACTATTCATTACTTAAAAACTTACAATTTGTTTTTTGCAAAAGTAAACAATTTCTTTGTTAAGTAAAGTTAATCATTTACAAAAAAATAAAAAACAGACTAAAAAAAGCAATTTGATTAATATTAGATTTATTTATTTTGTTTAATATCAGGAAATTAAAGAATAATAAAAATGAATAAAAATTTGAGAAGTCTAACTCTATACCTTTTTAATTACGTATTAAAGCGATAGTAGATTAAAACCTCAAAAGCACGACAACTCAAAACTACTCATATATTCCATTTTCTGTAAATTCTTTATCAATAGCAAACCAATCTACTACTTCCGAGATAGTTGCTTCTATAAAATCCATTGGAATTCCAGAACAAATATCATCAATAAAAATAGCTTCATAACTTTTATGAGTATCCCAATTCCATGGCGGTGGGTCAATTTTTTGTTTTTCAAATTGTGTTATAGGCTCTATTTCACCAGAATTATTCAAATACTCAATAGCTTCTTCAAGAGTTCCGTCAAAACAATCTGCACGATATGTATTCAAAATTATTTCGTGTCCCGCTTTTTGCAATTTTCGTATAACCATAAAACTTCCCGCAACAAGATTACCAATATCTGGGTATCTATGCTCTACTACTGTGCCGTCAAAATCTAAATATATTGTCATAAGTTATTTGTTTTTTATTTGTGCTACAAAAATAGTCCTTTTTTTTGAAAACAAAAAAAGCAAACAAAATATGCTTGCTTTTTTATTTTATATAGGTTGTCTGTAATATTATAACCTTTTGTCTTTCTTATTTTAGGGCACTCCTAAAAACTCAAAAATCAAGGCTTTAAAAATTATTCAGGGTTTGTTCATGAAAAAAATGTAATATTTGTAAAGTATTAAAAACAGAGTTTATTACTTTTTTGAATATTCAATATTCAATACAGAATATTCAATATTTCAATTTATAAATATTTGAAATACAACGAAGTAAATTTAGAATAATATTTTTATGAACAAACCCTAAAAAATTATTAAAGTTTGAGTTTACTCCTGTAAATGAGTATTTTAATAATTTTGTATAACATGCCGTTAGGCACTTGGGTTTTATAGGAGTGCCCTTTATACACTCAATTTTTAAATAAAATATTTTGCAACCTACTCTCAAACTCTTCTTTTTTTCGTTTAGAAATAGATATTTTTTGTTTATTCGAAAGTAAAATTGATTTTTTTTGGTATCCAAGAACATGGTTTAAGTTTACAATATAAGAGTCATGGCAACGGTTAAAATAAGG
>JAOZQN010000605.1 GCA_029932195.1 Bacteroidales bacterium
AAACTGGGGGAACTTTTATTATAAAAACATAAAATTATTAACACCTTACCCCAGCCCTCCCAAAGGGAGGGAGCTTCGTCTTTCCCTTTGGGAAAGGTAAAAACCAAAGAAAAACTCCCTCCCTTTGGGAGGGCTGGGGTGGGCTCATCGGTGGATTATAACTGAACTATTTTTTGAAACTTATAAAAAACGACTGTTTTTATTTTTATCTAAAATAAAGGATTAATAATTGTCAATTTTATCCTATTTTGGTAATTGTGTTTATAACTGTTTTATTCTGCGACAGTTACACTGTTATTTTAAACGGATACAAGTAAAAATATATATAAATTATTGATAATCAATATAAAATGAAGGCAAAAACTTTAGTTATTACCATGCTTAAAACTGTTGTTTAATAGCTTAATTATGATTATATGAAATTGTTTTTTTTACTTAAAAAATGGAACGAACTTTAAACTTGATAACTTTGGCTACCCACGTAAAGTTGAACAGCAATTGCACTCGTCAGGTGTTTTTCACCTGACGCTTTACAGGCGGTCAGGTGAAAAACACCTGACCGAGGCAATATGTTGAGAATTAGCTTTGTCTAACTTTACGTGGGTAGCCATAACTTTAAACTTGATAACTTTAAACTTTTAACTTGATAATTTGATAACTTTTAACTCCTTAGGTTCATTAATTAATTTCAGACCTCTAAAATAGTGTCTATGAAATTGGACATTTTTATTAAGCAGAGTTGTTAAATGTCCAATTATTGTTTTAGTCCCTGTTGCAGTGCAACTTAAGCTAATCTAATATGGCTAATTTTTGAGGTCTGTAATTTGGTTAAAAAGCCTCATTAAAAGTAAAAAACATTCCCCAACCTTCTGGCTGAAAGCCAAAATCAAAACGGAGTTTAGCCATTTCGGTTAGTTGAAAGCGAACGCCTGTTCCATACGAAATTTTTGTTGTTCCAAAATCGCTCACTTTTTTATCAGCCACATCACCAAAATCAGCAAAAAATGCCATCGATACAATTTTGTATATTGGTAAACGCAGTTCTGTTGTAGCATGATAAAAATGTGCTCCTCTAAAGCGATTTACATAATATCCTCTCAACAAATAATCGCCACCAATTTTGTATCTATACAAATAAGAAGGATTACCAGCAAGTGTAGTTCCTGCCGAAAAATGAAGTCCAAGTATTACTTTGGGAAAATATAACTGCTTAAAATATGTGGAATTAAGATTTAATTGCAACAAATTATTGTTTTGCGAAAGCGTTGCCAAACCTACGGGCAAATAATCAAGTGACAAATCTATATTGCCACCCGAACGAGGAGTTGGGTCAAAGTCGCGATTGTCGTAAGATATTTTAACCGAGAAATTCAAATTTGTTTCCGCTTCCGAAATTTTTGTGTCCATATCTTTACCCTCCATATCCAAAGCAAAACTCTCTGTTTTATTTCTTAAAGCGGTCTCAAAATATAAATAAGTATTTTTTATAATATCGTATTTTAAATATACTTTTGCATCAATAATATTATGATTTAACTTAAAACGAGATGAGTCTTGGGCATTACTTCCTTCTCCAAAATAATCATCAGTAAAAGTTCGATAAAAACCTTTTGCTCCAAACGAATATTTGTTCTTAAAATGCACTGCTTCATAATTTGCTATCAGTTTCATTTGTCCATCAAGCGTGTTGATTAATTGAGTATTAAACATTGTTCCTTTATCTAAGATAGGCCAGTAAAAAAATGCTCCTCCAAGCAAATAGCCAAGCGAAGGGTCGTAACCAAATACAGGAGAAATGGTATAATCCGATTTTTTAATTTTTTTAAATTCCAATGAAACTACATCTTGTTTTTCTGCATCGGTGTCATATACTTGCTCACCATTAATATAAACCGTTTTCACTTTTATATCATAAATATCAATATCTTTTGCTTCAAAAATATCATCTTGCAAAATAACAAAATCCGCCTTGTATCCAATTTTTATTTTCCCAAGCGTATTTTCTTTTCCTAAAACATAAGCACCATTTGCGGTATAAGAATGCACTGCTTCTTTTACACTTAATAATTTATAGTCTTCTATTAATTCCTTATTATCAGGTGTTTTACCTGTTGATACCACAGCAATTGCAGGAATAGGATTTAAGCCATCAATATGCGGTGAGTCTTTGTATGCAGCCTCAAAAGCATAGGGCCAATCACTGCTCATGGCGGCATCGCAAACATCGTATCTTGATTTGTGATTTAACATATAATCAATATTAAAACCCTCCATTTCTTGATTTGTGTAAAATTCGTGTAAAAAAGGATATTCAAAAGTGGAGTATGGTAATATAGTTACTGCCAATTGATTATCTTTAATTTGCTCCAACTGTTTTGGCTTCGCATATCCCACATGGTCGAGAACATGACGACGATTATTAGTTCGTGATTTTGTTTTTTCTACCGCATCAAGTATTGCTTGCAAACTCGGCTCGCCCTGCACATGAAATGCCAGCGGAATATCATAAGTCAAAATATATTGGGCTATTTTATTTGCCGAAGGAAAAACACTGCTACCCGGAATATAAATTGTATCTTCCTTGTTTGCAACAACATCTGGTGGTGGAGTTCCGCTTTTGCTAATAAAATATTTTGCCGCATGAAATTTTAATCTATCCGGACTAACTCCTTTGCCTATAAAACCAAGTTTTTTTACATTCAAAGCGGGCAACAAAGCCCAACTGTATTTTGATGTTCCAAAACTGCGAGTAAAAAAACGGATTTTTAATAAATCGGTGTTTACCAATTCTTTGTATGCCTTATAATATTGTGGGTTAAACATGTTGTCGCCCATTGTGGTTATTCCATAAGACAAAGCACGTTGTTGCCCCAGCATTGTGGCTTTTTGCAAAGTTTGCATAGATAACTGCTGGCTTATCAACTGGTTGGCTTTAAAACTTGCTTCTTCAAGTAAATATCCGTTTAGCTCGCCGTTTTTATCTTTTAATAATATTCCTTCTTCAATTTTTGTTTTTTTATTAAATCCTAAATATTTTAGTGCGGCAGAATTTGCTATTGTTTTATGTCCATCGCAAAAAATAAAAGTTGGAGTGTCGCCCATAATTTCGTCTAACCAAAGTCGTGGATTGTCCAACGAATTAGGAACATACGAACTTAAACCTGTTGCAATAAACATTTGGTCTATCAATTCGGATTTGCTATTTGTAAGTTCATTTTTTAGCTCATCAATATTTTCAATTGAGCTTAAATTAACTGCCAAAAGTCCCAGCGAGCCGTCCATAAAATGAATATGACTATCAATAAAACCGGGAATTACAGTTTTTCCATTCAAGTTTATTGCATTGTCATATTTTTTTATTTCACTTTCGGATAATGCTTCATTTCCTACTTCTGTAATTTCGCCGTCTGCAACCGAAAACCATTTTGCAAAATTTTCTTTGTCAATAAAAATTTTACCATTATAATACAAAGTTTCTTGTGCCGAAATACTTAGTGTAAATAATAATACCGTAATAATTAAGATTGTTTTTTTCATAATTTTTAGTTTTAGTTTTTTTAGTCTGTAAATAATCCATTGATAACCTAAATTGGCATAAAAGTTATTAACTATGTTTTATTTATTTCAAGTTCAA
>JAOZQN010000606.1 GCA_029932195.1 Bacteroidales bacterium
TTTTTTATCCTGATTTTAACATACTTACAGTCAAAATGAGAACTGCTGGAATTTTCGTGATTACCAATTGCCACATAGTCTATGTGATATATATAGTCTCCTGTATAAAAGTATAGTCTGATGAAATCATTTGTTTTTTGAATTGACAACGGTGTAACAAGGCTATCGGTAACTTCTTGATTTTCGTTGCCTTTTTTCGCACAAAGTCAATCCTTAATCAATCGTTCAAATTTAGCACAATTGATAATTTATGCACCATGAAAAAGGCAATGAAATTCAAGAAAATGATATGCTCTTTATTTATTCATCATAATTTACTTTAATTCCTAAATAATTCACACCTTGATTATCTGTGGTTATATATTTTTCTTGATTTACAACGGCATTTTCACCTGTAAAAGATAAAATAACACTAGATAAACTATTGTTGTCCAGAGTATAACTTTCTGTCGGCGATATGTTTGTTTCAATATATTGAAATTCATTCCAATTTATAGTATCCATATATTTTATGTTCATGTTTAAAGTTACATTTCCAGTGTTTTGAAATGTTAAAAAGTCTGTTTGATTTACACAAAAATTATAAAGTCCAGCTGTATATAAAGCAAAAGAACAATACTCGGTCATGTCTATTGCTCCTGAACTTGTAGATACGCATATATCTGCTATTTTTGCAACAACGTTTATTGTAACTTCAAATGAAATATCAATATATTCTCTACCATTATAAGTTGTTCCTGTTATTGTAAGTGTTGCTGTATTTTCTCCCTGTTCTAAATTTGGTGCATTACCAACTCCATTTAAAACTTTTCCGTGTAAAATACCAAGTGTAATTGCCTGTGTGAAAGAATTATTATTTGTAGATGACAATGTATCTATTTGTGCAGGCGAAATTGTAAATTGTTCGTTGCTACTAACAATATTAATATTTGTTATTGGGTAATCACCAGCGTTTGATAACATAAAATAAAATTCTTTACTTGCATAAATATCGCCAAGATTAAAATTTATAGATGCGTCTTGAAATTGCTCTGTATTGTTTTTCAAATATGTTATTTGTTGTAATTTAAAACTTCCTTCATTTAAGCTATCTTCTTTATTACAACTTGCAAAAATAATCATAATTAATATGATTGATAATCCTAATTTATTTTTAAAATTTCTCATAATTGTTGTGTTTTTAAGATTAATATAAATATATAATAAAAACATGTTTCACATTGTCTTTTGTGAAACATGCTTTAATAAGATAAACTATTTTTTTGAAATAACCATCGTTTTTGTATCTACAACTTGATTATTCACAATTAGAGTGTATGCGAAAATTCCGCTTTCCAAATTAGACGCATCAATCGTAATATTATTTTGTCCTTTTTGATTTTGTAATTCTATTGATTGAATTTCTACTCCACTAATGTTATAAATTTTGATAAATGAATTAGAAGTATTATCAGGAAGAGAATATTTAATTGTAGTTTGATTGGTGTATGGATTTGGTGTGTTTTGATAAAGAATAGGTGTAGAATAATTTATTAAATTTGAATTATCTGTGTTTAAAGTCTGGTTATCAACCAAAACACTCAATTCGTTTATTTGTTCTTGTAGATTATTAATTTGTTCTGATTGACTTTCAATAATTACTTGCTGTTCTTTTATTGCTTCAACAATAAATGGTTGCAATGCGGAAGTATTTAATGCTAGGTCATTGCTATCTCTTGAAATAAGCTCAGGAAATACTTTCTCAAATTCATTTACTGAATATTCATATTGAATGCCAGTTGGTAAATTTTCATCAGGATACTTATTAGTTTGATAAGTAAAAGATTGTGTTTGTAATGATAAAATTTTATCTAATGAATTTGGTAAATCTCCAAAATTTGATTTAAAATTACTACTTTTAGAAATATATTCATAACTCGTAGCGTATATTGTCCCATTTGCATAAATTGCAGGTTGACTTGTTGCTGCATTTATATAAATTGCAGGATTTCCGTTCATTCCATTTACATATAGTGCATAGTTAGTAGAAGTTGATTGCACGTCAAATATATTAACTTGTTCGTTAAAAAATGACTTACCATAAACAGCAAATTTAATATTGGAATTACCTGTATATGTATTTGAAGGATTTATGGTAACTCCTTTGTCATTATTCTGCAATAAAATAGTTCCCCCACCGGTTATTGGCAACTGCTCTAATTCTCCTATTTGGAATTATAATTTCATCAGAACAATAGATTTTTTCTTGTGTATATAAATCTTCATAAGCTGTTATATTGTAACTTGAAATAGAAAGTTTGTTTGAAAATGTAGGTAATGTTCCTGATGAACTTGTAAGTCCATAAGCAAAATTTAGAGTTCCATGATGATTATTCATTTTCCAATGGTGATAGTGATAAGCTCCAGTTAATAACGGTTGTTCTTTTTTCGTTAGTAAAAAATCTCCACCATATACTTGAAGTAAACTTAGTGGATTCGTTGTTCCAATTCCTAAATTTCCCCCTGTATGATAAATATTTCCAAAATAACCTGTCGTTTTTGTTGCGATATTTTGAGCTTGTGAATAACTATAAGATGTAATAAAAATTACAATTAAAAATACTTGTTGAAAAAATTTAAAATGTTTCATGATTAAATAAATTTATATGTTAAAAATAAGATTAATTAGATGTCTGATATGCAGACAATTTTGTTGAATATTTGTTTTTATAAGTTAAGAATGCTTATTGATTTGTGTTATTTTATGGTGGTTTTTCTATTTGCAAATTATAAAACATAATTCTTAATTATTAAAATTGTTAATTTTTCATTTGATTTGTTTTTGCAATTGAGCATATCAGATGTAATAACTGTAAAATCATATTCTTCTGATGAGAAGCTATTAATTTTAGATATTCCTGATGAACTTTCTATCATTATACTGTCATACATTAAAGCAAAATAGTCTGTTATTTCTACTTTCCAATTTTGATCTTCATCAAAATATACTTCCGACATTACAGGAAACACTTCAACCGGATTTACAAATGAAAATATCGGAATAGATAATATTATTCCCAGAATTATAAATTTTACTTCTCTCATGGTGTTTTTTTGGTTGAGTTTAACATAATTATTATGAGCCACACGAATTACAAAGTTACTCTAATTTTTTGAAAATTCCAAATTAATCAAACCTTTTTATTTATTGACTAATTTATGTAACTTTGATATTAAAAATTGATTAACAAAGCTTCGCAGAAGAATTAATCATTTTATTTATTATTCACATCTTACCTCAACTGTTTGATAATGTTGTTTAAAGCGTGTATTTTGTGGAATATTAAAGCTATCGGCAAAAATTACTTGTCCATTATGCTCTATCGTTAATCTAAGATTATTTCAAATAACAAAATAATTCTGATTTATTACAAATTTTGCAACCCGAATGCTCAACAATGATATGATATGTTTTCATTTCGTGAATGTGTTTATTTCGTTTACTTTTTTGGTAAAATGTCAATCAACGGTAAAATGCAAATCATTTTCCGCACTATCAGTAAAAGCCCCACACTATTAAAAAGCAAATGAAATTAAACACAATGTGTGTGCCCGAAATGTAATTTTATTAATTACTGAGCAAAGGTAGTTAA
>JAOZQN010000081.1 GCA_029932195.1 Bacteroidales bacterium
AAGTTATAAACTTATTGTTTCTTTTCAAATAAAACTACCAGTTTGTTACACTACCAATTTTAGAACTGGAGTTTACTACTGTAAATGAGGATTTTAAAATTTGTATGCAACGCAGAGTTTGGCAAAAAGACGCTTTTCGGAGTGGACTCAATTGTTTTATTTCCAAATAATTACGATTTTTAAAACCTACTAAAATTGTCTGGTTTTAATATGAAACTAAAAATAAATAAATAAAAATTTAGAATTAAATAGATTTTTTGTAAATTTGTATTTTAATAAAAAAATAATAACCCTATAAAATATAAAAAATGAAAGCAGAAGATGTATTAAAATTTATGAGTGAGACAAAAATCTATGATTTAACACAAAGATTAAGTATTCACACACCGCCTTGGCCAAGTTATATGCCTTTGCAATTGCAATATTTCAAAAGACTTGCAGGTGCACACATGGGGCAAGGTGCTAATGGTCAGATAATTAAAACAAGTAATCACGTAGGAACGCATATTGACGGCGAAATTCATTTCCACGCAAGTGGCAGGACTATCGGAAATACTCCGCTTGATTTTTTCTACGGACAAGCTGCTGTTGCAAACATTTCGGATATGGTAGAAGATTTTAGTCTCTACACTCCAGAAATGATTATGAGCAAAGTGGAAGTAAAAAAAGGTGACATTTTAATCATCAACACTGGTTACCACAAATACGGTTGGGACAAACCGGGGTCAGATGAATTGAGATATTTTATTAACCACCCTGGACCTTCGCCAGAGTTTCACAAATGGGCTTTGGAAATGGAAATAAAATGGATAGGCGTAGATGCCGGTAGTGCAGACCACCCAATGAACACAATCATAAGAGATTGGCATCCGAAAGCATTCGTTAAAGCCGAACAAAAATTAATAAAAGATTACGGTAAAACTTGGGACGAAATGTTCCCACTCGACGAGTATTATCAAGTTATGCACCTCAACCTTTTCCCAAAAGGACTAATTCATGCAGAAAACTTGGGAGGAGAAATAGAAAAAGTTAGCAACAAACGTGTTTGGATAGGTTTATTCCCTCTCAAAGGTATTGAAATGGAATCGTCTATGTGCCGTGTTATTGCTATTGATGGAGACGAATAGTGTTCTTTAGTTATCGTGTTTTTTAGTTATCGTGTTCTCGAGTTATCGTGTTGAGAGTTCGCAAAGCGAAAGAAAACCCAAATACATGATAACTCAAAAACTAAAGAATACGATAACTTAAAAACTAAAGAACACGACAACTCAAAAACTAAAGAACACGATAACTCAAAAACTAACAACTAAAGAACTAACAACTCGATAACTAAAAAAACATGCCAATATCACACGAATTTGATTATAAAAAGGTGAAAACTACCGATGAAGCTGTTGATTTGCTTGCAAAATATGGCGATAAGGCTAAAATTCTTGCTGGCGGAACAGATTTAACAGTCCAAATAAAAGAAGATTTTGCAACTCCCGAACTTTTAATTGATATAAAAGGAATTTTAGATTTGAATAAAATTGAATTTTCCGATGGAGTTCTAAAAATAGGTGCAGGAGTAATTTTCTCAGATATAGAAGAATCTGAAATTATTAAAGAAAAATTTTATGCTCTTTGGGAAGCCGCAGGAACAGTGGCATCTGTGGGTGTGAGAAATAGAGCAACCTTATCGGGAAATATTTGCTCTGCAGTACCATCTTTGGATTCTGCCCCTCCGCTTATGGTTTTTGATGCAGTAATAAATGTGAAAAATGCAATCACAGAACGCACAATTCCAATTGTAGATTGGTTTGTTGCTCCTAAAAAAACGGCTTTAAAATCCGATGAGATTGTGGTTTCAATATCAATAAAATTACCAGAAGAGAAAATAGCAAGTTGCTACAAAAAACTTGGAAGATACAGAGGCGAAGACCTTGCACAAGTGGGAGTTGGTGTGCTTGTTTCGGAAAATAAGGAATACAAAATTTCGTTTTGTGCAGTAGGACCAGTTCCTGTTAGAGCAACAAAAATTGAAGACTTTTTAAAAGGAAAAAACCTTACTAATGAGACCATTAAAGAAGCACAAAAAATAGTAGAACAAGAAATTACGCCAATTACAGACATTAGAGCATCAAAAGAATACCGAATGCAAATGGCTAAAGTTATGTTGGAAAGAGCTTTAAATGATGCAACTGCAATTTTATCAGGAAAAGAAATAAAAACAGAAGCAATAATTTAGAAGAAGAAAAATAGTGGAAAAAGTAAAAAATAAAACTACGAACAAAAATAAATACGACAAACAAATTTTTTTTATCAGTCTTTGATAACGTTCATAAATTAAATAAATTTTCCAAAATAAAAAATCCTTTTAAGTGGCAAAAAGAATTACGAGCTGAATAGAAATAAGTAACAAATATTAATTTAAGAACACTTTTAATTATTATAACACCTTAATTATTAAACAAGTTAAATATTTACTTAAAAATGCCTTTTACATTCTCACATCCTGCAATAATTTTGCCTTTAAAATATTTGCCAAATAATTGGATTTCTATGACAGGACTTATTATTGGTAGTTTATCTCCTGATTTTGAATATTTTATAAGAATGAGAATTCAAAGTAATTATAGTCATGAAATTATTGGCATATTTTTATTTGATATTCCAATAAGTATTTTGTTTGCATTTGTTTTTCACAATATTATTAGAAATACATTATTTGACAATTTACCAATTTTTCTAAAATCAAGATTGGCAACTTATAAACAATTTAATTGGAATAAATATTTTCTTAAAAACTGGTACATTGTTATTATTTCTATTTTTATCGGAGCATTTTCTCATATATTTTGGGATAGTTTTACTCATTCCGAAGGCTTTTTTGTGAAAATAATTTCAATATTAACAAATGAAATAGAAATATTGCACAAACAAATTCCAATTTACAAATTATTCCAGCATTTAAGTGCACTAATTGGTGGGTTAATAATTGCCATTGCTTTTTGGAAATTGCCAAAAGATAAAAATATTTCTAAAAAAATAAATTTTAAATATTGGATTTTTATTGTATTAATTACAGCAATAATAGTTATTTTTAGTCTTTTTAATGGTTTAGATTATAGACTTTATGGAAATTTAATTGTTACTTGTATTTCTGCAACAATAATTTCATCAATATTAGCACCACTAATAAGCAAGAAAAATAGACCAATATAGTAGTTTTTTACTGAAAAAATATAATTAAATATGAAAAAAATATCTATTAAATTAAATGGAGAATCTCGTTATGTTTATGTTGAACCAAATGAAGTTTTGCTTGATGTTTTGCGAGAAAAATTGGGCGTAAAAAGCCCTAAATCTGGTTGTGAACGAGGAGACTGCGGAGCTTGTGCTATTTTTTTGAATGGAAAAAGCGTAAAAAGTTGCCTTATCCTTGCTATTGAGGTAGATGGACAAGAAATTACAAGTATAGAAGGACTTTCTAATGATGGTTTAACACCTCTACAAGAGAGTTTTATAGAACATAATTCTTTTCAATGTGGATTTTGTGCTCCCGGAATGACAATTGCAGCAACCGAATTATTGAGAAGTAATCACACACCAACAAGAGATGAAATTAAAGAAGCTATTGCAGGAAATCTTTGTAGATGCACGGGATACGACTCTATCCTCGAAGGAATCGAAGCGGTTGTTAAAAAATAATGTTGATGAGAAAAAGTATGTTATAAATAAACATACTAAAAATGTGCCTTCTTGTTACGGAAATAGATATGTTATTTCAGATATTCATGGTTGTTTGAAAACATTAGTCAAACTGGTGGAACGAATTGATTTAAAACAAGAAGACCAATTGTTTTTTCTTGGCGATTATATTGATAGAGGTGCTGACAGCAAAGGTGTTTTAGACTATATTATAGATTTATCTAAAAAACATCAAATTTATCCTTTGAAGGGAAATCACGAATATGATTTAGAACTTTTAGTTGCTCTTAATAATAAAAATCTATTTCAAAGGTTTAGCAACAAGGGTAATAACATTTTGAATGACGATTTTAGTATAGACAGTAAATATCTAAATTTCATTAAAAATCTCCCATATTTTTATGAGATAGAAAATCATTTTCTTGTTCATGCAGGTTTTGATTTTAACAACAACTATCATTTTGAAAATACCGTAGAAATGTTGTGGATACGAAATTGGAATTACGATGAAAAAAAAGCCAACGGAAAAACGATAATTCATGGACACGATATGACACCATTAGATAAAATAAAACTAAATATCCTGAATAACGAAAAAATTATTCCTCTTGATAATGGTTGTTTTTACACAGAAGAAAGCGATTTTGGAAATTTACTATGTTTAAATATTAATAAAAATGAATTGATTGTTCAAAAAAATATTGAGCCTCGTTGAGGCTTTTTATAGTAGATGTATATATATATAATTATGAAAAAAAATTATCACGCACCAATGCACACAGCTGAGCATATTTTAAACCGCACAATGGTAAGTATATTTGGCTGCAAACGTTCGGAAAATTGCCATATAGAAAGGAAAAAATCAAAATGCGATTTTGAACTAAATGAAGAGCCTACCGAACTTCAAATTAGAGAAATAGAACAAAAAGTGAACGAAATTATTTCTCAAAATTTAACTGTTACAGAAACCTCTGAAACTTTTAATGAGGCATGTAATAAATTTAATCTCAATAGAATATCTGATGCTGAAAATAGTTCTATCAGAATTATAAATATTGGAAATTATGACAGTTGCCCTTGCATTGGCGAGCATGTTTCCAACACTTCTGAAATAGGAATTTTTAAGATTAGCACTACAAATTACGTTAATAGGAGATTTAGACTGAGATTTAAACTTTTAGAAAAATAGTAAATACTCAAACTAAATCTTTTTTCAGAATATTTTTTTTAAAAAAAGTTGTAATTTTTAAATTAAAAAAATGAAGGCTAATATGAATAAAATAGAATATTTTCTAATATTAATTATATATATATTCTTTTTTTCTTGTTCAAATGAAAATAAATCAAGTAACTTATCTAAGAAGCAAGAGTTATTGAATAATGAGGAACTTTATTTTGTTTTAGATGAATTATTCCGATTTGATTTATATGACACCGATTTATTAGAAACGGAAACAATGCGTTTACATAAACGAGAAGTAGATATAGAAATTAAAGGAGACCTACCGCCTCCACCACCTTACAAAGAATTTGATAAAGATTATTTTTCAAGATTAGTTGAGCGTAAAATTCTCACAAACGAAGAAGCTAATTATATGTTTAAAAATATTGATACAATCAAGATATTAACATTAGATAGTTCTCGAATTAATTCTATAAAAACTATTGATAGCAAAGAACTTTCTGGATATTTTAAAAAATTAGGAACAGATAGTGCTTATAATTATTTATACAAAGTAAAAAAAGTTTGGGAGTTTGCAACAATATCAACACCAATATTTTCAGAGAAAAGAGATAAATTAATTCTAATTGTTCATACATCTTGTGGTGGAACATGTGGTGAGGGTTATGTCTATATTTTTGCAAAAAAAAATAAAAAATGGAAAATTATTACAAAATACACAATTTTTGTTAGTTAAGTGAAAAAGAAAAAATAAATTACTCCAGAGTTAATTTAGTAATTTTGTTCTTTTATGAATTTAAAAAGATTGCTAATAATGGATTATTTGCCTTTTTTTTAATAAAATAAAAAGGCAAAAGAACAAATTAACTGGAGTTAGTTATTTTTACTTTTTCACTAAGACAATTTTCTAAAATTAAATAAAATACAAAAGTATTTTTAGTAATATTGAAGTTATTAATTAGTATAACAATTCGTTTTTCTTCTAACACTATAATATTACCAAAAATACATAAAATGAAATCAGTCTCTTTAACTTGTTAATTATCAAGCTGTCTCAATTTTAAATTTACAAATAAAACTAAATAATCTAAAAATCAAATTTCTATGAAAAAGAATTTTTTATTTCTGTTAATATCAATATTAACAATATCTGTAACGTTTGCACAAAACAAACAACTAACAATAGATGAAGCTGTATCTCAACAGTATAGACAATTTTATCCCGACCGTTATACCGATTTGACATGGCAAGGAGAAACAGATAATTTTGTTTTTATAAAAGATTGGTCTGAATTATATTCCAATAATGCGAAGAAAGATGACGAAAAATTAATTTGCGATTTAACCGACATAAATAAGGAATTAAGAAAATTAAAAGAACCTAAGTTTACTTATATTTATGGTGTAAATTGGCTTGATAATGAGAAGTTCTCAATGGAACAAGAGGGTAGGATAATTATTTTTGATACAAAAAAGAAAGAATTAGAGCATCTTTTTAGTCTTTCTGAAAATGCAGAGAATGCAGATTATTTCCAAAAAGCTAATACAGTAGCTTTTACGGTTGATAACAATCTATTTTTAATGAAAAAAGATGGTAAAAAAGTTGCAATTACAGACGAAAAAAATAAAGAAATTGTAAGCGGAAATCCATACACACATCGTCAGGAATTTGGGATTGATAAAGGATTTTGGTGGTCGCCAAACGGAAATTTTATTGCATTTTACAGAAAAGATGAAACAATGGTAGCAGACTATCCAATAGTGGATTACACAACAAAAATTGCAGAAAATAACAACGAAAAATATCCTATGGCAGGGCAAACAAGTGAAGAGGTTACTCTCGGAATTTATAATGTTGCCACAAAACAAACTGTTTTTATGAAAACAGGAAAACCAAAAGACCAATATTTAACCTCAATTACTTGGGACCCAAACGAAAAATATATTTATATTGGTGTTTTGAACAGAGACCAAAATCATCTAAAATTAAATAAATACGATGTAAAAACTGGAAATTTAGAAAAAACTCTTTTTGAGGAAACTCACCCTAAATGGGTTGAGCCAGAGCACCCACTTTATTTTTTGAAAAATAGCCCAGATAAATTTTTATTTTACAGCGAAAGAGATAATTACAATCATCTTTACCTTTTTAACACAGAAGGTGAACTGTTACAGCAAGTTACAAAAGGGGAGTGGATTGTTACTGATTTTCTTGGTTTTGACAAAAAAGAAGAAAATATTTTTATCATGGCAACAAAAGAGAGTCCGATAGAGTCGCATCTTTACAAGGTAGAAATAATCTCGGGTGAAATAACAAAATTAACAAAAGAGACTGGAACACATGCTGTTACACTTTCTTCCAATAAGAAATATTTTGTAGATAGCTATTCAAGTATCAATGTGAGTGGAAAAACAGATTTGTTAAAAACAGATGGTAAACTTGTCAGAAATTTAATAACTTCAGAAGACAAACTTGCTGATTATAAACTTGGTGAAATGAAAATTGGCACAATAAAATCTGCCGATAAAAAAACAGACCTTCATTACCGACTAATTACTCCGCCAGATTTTGACGAAAGCAAAACATATCCGGCAATTATTTATGTTTATGGAGGTCCTCATGCACAACTTGTTACTAATTCATGGTTGAGTGGAGCAAGTCTTTGGCAGTTTTATATGGCACAAAAAGGATACGTTATTTTTGTAATGGATAATAGAGGTTCGGGAAACAGAGGCTTAGAATTTGAGAATGTAATTCATCGCCAAAATGGAGTGGCAGAAATGGAAGACCAAATGCAAGGTGTAGAGTTTTTGAAAAATCTTGAATACGTGGATATGGATAGAGTAGGGGTTCACGGTTGGAGCTACGGTGGTTTTATGACAAGCTCATTATTAACAACTTATCCCGACGTTTTTAAAGTTGGAGTTGCAGGAGGTCCTGTTATTGACTGGAAATATTACGAAGTTATGTATGGCGAAAGATATATGGACACACCTGAATCAAACCCCGAAGGCTACGAAAGCACAAGCCTACTTGGCAAAATTAAAAACCTGAAAGGCAGATTGTTAATTATTCATGGAGGAATTGATCCAGTGGTTGTTACTCAAAATAGCTATCAGCTTCAAAGACAAACAGTTATTGATGATGTGCAGATTGATTTTTTTACCTATCCAACAGCAGAACACAATGTTAGAGGCAAAGATAGAATTCACTTAATGAAAAAAGTAACTCGTTATTTCGACGACTTTTTATAGATTTTAGGGCACTCCTAAAAACTCTAAAATCAAGGCTTTCAAAATTATTTAAGTTTGAGTTTACTCCTGTAAATGAGCATTTTAATGATTTTGTATAACGCAGAGTTTTGGGTTTTTAGGAATGCCCTTTAATTATGAGTCCACTCCGAAAAGCATCTTTTAGCCAAACTCGGCGTTGGAAACAAATTTTAAAATACTCATTTACAATAAGTGCAATGAGACACGCTCATTGTGTTTGTAAAATCCGTATCCGCCTTTATTTTGGCAAAAATACACTTCTCGGAGTGAACTCAATTATTGTTAGATTGTTTAAAAAAAACAATCTAACAATTCAACAATTTTAACAATATCAAAAACTATGAAAAAAATCACACTATTTTTAATTATTTTAATAATTTCTACAACAATAGTTTTCTCACAAGATGAGAAGTTTTTTGATAAAAAAGGAAATTTAAAAGATGATTATAAAGATGAAAATGGCTTGCTTCTTGAGGAGTATTTGCCATATATGAGCGATTATACATCTTTGGATTCTGCATTAATGGAGCCGAGTAAAGTCTTTAAATTGAGCCTGTTAGATGCTGATTTAGATAAAATACCCGAAGAGTTATTTGAACTATTTAATCTGCAGGTTTTAGATTTGAGTAAAAATAATATAACAAATATTCCTGATGATATAAGTTTGCTTTCGGGCTTGCAATATCTTTCGTTAAATGATAATAATGTTAGTGAAATTTCGGAGCAAATAGGTGATTTAAAATATCTCTTAATGCTTAATTTAGAAAATAACAAACTCACAAAACTTCCCGAAGGAATTGGTGAAATTACATATTTGCAAAATTTACTTATTGGAGGAAATAAAATTACGGAGCTTCCTAATGGCTTGTGCAATTTAAGTTCTTTGCTAAATCTTTCGGGCTGGGGAAATCAGTTGAAAAGACTACCAGAAGAATTTGGAAATTTAATGTTCCTGCAAAACTTGGATTTATCTAATAATCAGTTAGAAAAACTACCTGCTTCTTTTGGGAAACTACAAATATTGATGATTTGTAATTTACAACAAAATAATCTAACAGAACTTCCTGACGAAATAACGAATCTTCAAAATTTACCATTTCTAAAATTATCGGAAAATAAATTAACAAGACTACCAGAAGCAATAGGAAATATGAAACGTCTGCAAGTATTAGATGTTGCTGATAATCAGTTGGAAATATTACCAAAATCGTTCAAAAATTTAATTTTTATGCAACAGCTAAATTTGTCTAAAAACAAATTAACCAAAATGCCGGCTGAATTAGATAAATTATCAATGCTTTTTAAATTAAACTTATCTAAAAATGAAATTACTAAATTTTCTAAAAAAATAAAAGGACTAAAAAGTATTAGTGAACTAAATTTATCTTTTAATAAAATAGAAGAAATACCTAAATATATTGGAGATTTAAAAAGTCTTACTATTCTAAACTTATATAATAATAATATTACAAAATTACCAAAAGAAATAGAAAAATTACAAAATCTTAAAGAATTATATCTTAATAACAATAATATAGATGAAATTCCTATTCAAATTGGAGCACTTGTTAATCTTAAAATATTAAATATTGCTGATAATAATATACTTTCAATTCCTGAATCTATTCAAAATTTAAGTAACTTAGAACAATTAATTTTAAAAAATAATAAATTAACAAAATTACCCCAAAACATAGAATATCTTAGTAGTTTGAGAATTATATCGTTAGAGGGAAATAAATTTGAAGATAGTGAAATTGAAAAAATAAAAAAACTTTTACCTGAAACAAGTATTAAAATTTAAACAAGTATATTTACGATTTTAGATTTACTAACGGTGGACAGCTTAAAACACAATTGTTTATCCTGATTAAAAACAAAGTTTCACAAAATAATAGTATAAGCCCATGAAACAATATTTAATTATTAGTATAATTATATTACTTTTTGCTTTTTCTTCTTGTAATTCATCTTCGGAAAAAACAATAGTAAATGATAGTAATTTAAACAAAATAGAATCAGAAGCTATTGAACATGAGGAGCTTCCAGAACTTTTTTATAGGCATTACTCAGGAGCAATAGAAGGTATAGAAATAGAACTTAGTCTCAATAAAAATAAAACACATTTGTTTGGTTATTATTACTACCATAATATAAAACAAAACATTTATTTAGAAGGAACTATTGATAATGAGAATAATATAGAAATAAAGGAATATCTCGACCATGATAAAATTACAGGGACTTTTGTTGGAAAAATTCAAGGGGATAAAATTATTGGAACTTGGAAAAATGCAACCAAAGAACTTGATTTTACTCTAACAGAAGATTATTCTAATAGTTTAAAATTTGCAAACTACAACAGAACAGAGAATTACAAAATGTTTGGGGTTGATACTTTTCCCGAATACGATATTGAACTGAATACTATTTACCCAGTAGATGAAAATGGTAAGGCTTTAACAAAACTCAATGATATTATTTTAAATTTTTATTATCAAGATAGCATTGTAACAAGTTCACCAACAGAGACTTTTGATAATTACGTTAATTATCTTATAGAATCTTACAAAGATATTTGTGAGCAAGGAGTAACTGATTATGAGGAAATTATTGATGACTTTTATATGTATCGCTGGTCATACTCTTCTTATTGGCATATAATACTTAATGATAATGATTTACTTTGTATTTCATTACAATTTGATGACTATACTGGTGGAGCTCATGGTTATTATTCCTCTCATTTTCTAACTATTGATACAAAAGAAGAGAAGAGGCTAAAAATAGAAGATATTTTTGACAAAAAAGACTACGAAGAATTAAGACAACTTATTATCAATAAAATAGAGGAAGATGGCAGATTAGAAGAGCTATTTTCGATAGAAGATGTTACTGTTACAGATAATTTTTATTTAGACCTTTCTGGAATAGGATTTGTATATAATCCTTACGAAATAGGTCCCTATTCGTCGGGAGTTTTTGAAGTATATATAACTTTTGAAGAAATAAAACATATTATAAAATCAAGTTTTTCTTTTTAAAAAATGAAACAAAAAAAACTATATTTAATTATCACTATTATTGTAACAGGCTTATTTTTTGCAAATAGCCTTAATGCACAGGAGACAGAAGTAAATTCGCCATTGTATGTTGGTGCAGATATTGTAAATCGTTATATCTGGCGAGGAATGGGCGGTGGCACAACACCAAATGTGCAGCCGACAGTAGAATATTACATCAGTAATTGGACGGTAGGAACTTGGGGTTCTACAGATATTTTTGGAAATGCCAAAGAATTAGATATTTATACATCATTTTCCTTAAAAGGAGTTTCGCTAACATTTACGGATTATTTTTGGAGCATGGATAAAAGATATTTTAACTACAGTAACGAAAAAACTGGACATAACTTAGAATTTGCCCTTAGCTACGAAAATGAAAAATATCCGTTCAGTATTTCAGTAAATACAATGTTTTACGGAGAAGACAAAAAAGTATTCTACGATTTTAACGAAACTGATTTGAACAAAAATAATTTTTCTACATACTTTGAAGCTACTTATACCTTTGAAATAAAACAAAATTTATTGGAGTTTTTTGCAGGAGCAACACCTTATACAGGGATGTATGGCAACGATTTTGCTGTAGTTTATACAGGCTTTACTGCCACAAAAGAAATAGCAATAACCGAAAAATTTTCATTACCAATATTTACAACTATTTCTGTAAATCCACAAACAGAAGATTTTTTTGTAATATTCGGGATTAGTTTATGAGAAGAATTATTTTATTGTTATACTTAAGTGAATTGGGTTTTCGGATAAACCCGACAGCGTCTGCAAGACCTGTCGGCGTTTTAATAATACTTAAAATCCGAAAACCTAATTCACTATAGTATATATTACTAAATTGTTTATTTTTGGTATTTTATCAATAAACCAATAAACAGTAAACCTATTTAACAACCAACATGGAACAATTTGCAGGAAAATTTAAAGAAGACGCTACGGATTTAATAAAAACGATGGAAGAGGATTTACTTTTACTAAAAGATAAACCTCAAAATAAGAACTTGATAGAGTCTATATTTCGTTCTATACACACGCTCAAGGGGGCAGGAGCAATGTTTGGTTTTGAAAATATTGCTATTCTGTCGCATGACTTAGAGAATATTTACGAACTAATTCAATCTAAAAAACTTACAACAAATAAACGAATAATAGATATAACTTTTTCTGCCATAGATTTTTTTAAATATTTGCTGGAAAACAAGAATTTTGAAAATAGCGAAATAGAAGATAAGTTTCAAAAATTACGAATGATTATTGATAATCTCGTAGGTAAAAAGAGTTCTCAAAGTGATGAAAAAAATATTGAGATTAAAAAAAATATTAAATCAACATATTATATAAAATTTACTCCAAAAGCCAATTTTGAAGAGCGAGGAATTAATCTTTTTGGGCTCTTTGAAGAATTGGAAGAAATTGGAAATATTGAAAAATTAGATAGAGAAACTAAACCAGAAAACAATCCCAGTGATGAGTATTTCTATATGTTTTGGGAAATTATTTTGGTAACAAATAAAGATATTTCAGAAGTAGAAGAAGTATTTATATTTTTTCAGAAACAAGTAGAAATTACGAAAATCCATGAAAGTAATCTTTTTGAATGTAATAAATTTAATAAAGAAATAGAACGTATTAGAAATACAGACGAACTTATTGATTTAGAATATTTAAGAGAAAATGGAATTTGTAAAACAGTAGAAAAGATACCAAAAGAAATAAAACACGAGGATTTAGAACTTCCCACTATTTTGCAAGAAGCAGAAGATACTGCATTTAAAAAATATAAAACAACAAGCATTCGTGTAGAATCCAGGCGATTAGATGAGCTAATGAATCTTGTTAGCGAATTTATTACAACAAAAGCAACAATAAATATTATTGCGGAAAAGTATGAAATAAAAGAATTAAACGATGCAATAGAAAAATTTGATAAATTAGCACAAAAATTTCAGGAAAATGCTTTGAGTATCAGGCTTGTGCCAATAAGAAATATGCTTATAGATATTGAACGGCTTGTTACTCAACTCTCTCAAAAGATGAGTAAAAAAGTGAAGTTTGTTTCACAAGGGACTGATACCGAGCTAGATAAAAGTATTATTGATAATCTTGCAGAACCAATAATGCACATTATCCGAAACACAATTGACCATGGAATAGAATTAGCAGACGAACGGATTGCCAAAGGTAAGTCGCCCGAAGGTGAAGTGAAGTTTATTGCGTTTTACTCTGGAGGAAATGTTTTTATACAAATTCATGATGACGGTAGAGGTATTGATTTAGACCGAGTTAGACAAAAAGCAATAATCAAAAATATAATAAATAACAATGATAAACTTAGCAAAAGAGAGTTGCTAAATCTAGTGTTTACTCCCGGATTTTCTACTTCCGAAACAGTTACAGATATTTCTGGACGTGGAATGGGAATGGATATTGTAAAACAAAAAATCCAAAATTTAAGGGGTGATGTGGAAATTAATACAGAAAAAAATTTAGGAACATATATAACTCTAAGATTGCCAGTTACATTATCAATTTTAGATACGTTACAAATAATTATAGATAATAAAAATTACCTTATTCCTAAATATATTATAGAACATATTTTTGTAGAAAAAGATTTGAGTATTTTGGAGGAAAGTAAATCCGTAATAGAAATAAATGGCGAAACCACACCAATATTAAATCTTGTTAAAAGATATTCTAAGAGTGAAATAAAACCAGAAACTGTTAATATAGTGGTAGTTAAATATAAAGATGATAAATACGGACTAATTGTAGATGATATTGTAGAAGACCATCAAGCTGTTCTAAAACCTCTTGGTGAGATACTCAACGAGCAAGAAATTTTTTCGGGAGCAAGCATACTCGGAAATGGTAAAATTGCCCTTGTTTTTGATACCAATAAACTTATTAGCACCTGGAAATAAGTAGGTAGAGAAAAATATTCATTGTAAGTCGGTATTTCAAAATTTGTATCCAAAGTAGAGTTTGACTAAAAGGGCGTTTTTTATATCTCCTTTACTCTTTCTAAATTTCAACTCATTAGCGTAGGGTTTTAAACCCTACGCTAATGAGTTGGAATTTAGACTATTATTGTATCTTTTTATTTTATAAACAAATAAAAAAAGTGTAAACTACTTTTGGTTAATATGAAAAATGCCACTAAAAGATGCTTTTAGGAGTGGACTCATAAATAGGACATTAAATAAAATGAATGTGTAACGCATCAGAGGCTATTGGCTTTTAGATATTGGCTTAGTTTTTATCGCTTTGCGAAGCCAAAAGCCAACTAAAAGTTACACACTCAAATAAAATAGAGTTAATTCTGTTTTTTTTATCTGATAATCAAACTGTTAGCAATTGCAGAGAAAGTTTTTCCGACTTTTTAGCAATTTTATAGCTTAAAAAAGAAATAATATGAAATTTTGGAAGAAATTATCTAACTTTGGAGTAGATAATAAAATGACTAATCTAGATCAAAGAAGAGTAATACTTACTAATCAGATTAGTTCTGTAGTTGCTGTTATTATATTCATTATAACACTCTTACTTGTAATAAAAGTTCAATTATACATAAATGCTTTTTTTGCTTTCTTGTTGTTTATTGCATTGTTACTGATCCCCCTCCTTAACAAAAAAGGTTTTACCAACGCTTCAAAATTAATTATTTCCATAATGATACCAATTACAGTGGTAGCAGCATCTACTTTGGGAAAAATAAATCCTGGAGTAGGACGAGATATTGTATTTTATTTTGCCCCACGGGTATTTATTATTGCTTCTCTTGTTGTTCCTTTGTTATTAATTGATTACAGAAATAAAAAATCCTTTATTGCGACACTTGCAGTCTATTTTATCTTGCTTGCAACATATAGTAAAATTAATACAATTATTGGTATTAGTATTGAAAACGCTAACCTCTCCCAAAAAACATATTTTTTTGCAACAACAATATCTATTTTTGCTTTTATTGTTCTAACAGTTAGTTTTATTTTTTTACAAAAATTAAGTATAAAATATGAAGAGAGTTTAGAAAATAGTAATAAGTTATTAGGAGAACAAAAAGAGAAGATTTTAATTGCTTACGAGGAGTTACAAGCAACGGAAGAAGAATTACGACAGAATACAGAAGAATTATATGCTGTAAATGAAAATATGCAAGAAGCCAATGTTTTAATTAAAGAAAAAAATATTTCTTTAGAACAAAAAAATACTGAAATAGAAGAGAAGTCTCTGCTAATAGAGAGTAGTATAAGATATGCAAAAGATATTCAAAGAGCTATTTTGCCCTCTTTTGAAGATATAAATAGAGCTTTTAATAATTTTTCAATATATCGTCCACGAGATATTGTTTCGGGAGATTTTATTTGGCATTTTTATTGTAAAAGAGAGAACTCTAACTATATTGCAACAGCAGATTGCACAGGACATGGTATTCCAGGAGCTTTTTTATCTATAATATCAAGTCGTTTGTTACACAAAATTATAGTAGAACATAAAATAAATAGAACAAAAGAAATTTTAACTGTTCT
>JAOZQN010000607.1 GCA_029932195.1 Bacteroidales bacterium
TTGATTATTACATTAAAAATGTCCAATTTTACAAACCAACTTTTTGAGGTCTGTAGTTAATAAAAATGATATTAATAAAATATATTTAGAATTTTAAAGTTTTTTTTAATAATAATTTAACTAAAGTTTTTGCCTTCATAATAACCAGATTATTAGAAAGTTGCAGTTCTATTGCGAAAGGGCAACACTTTAATAATCAAGGGATTAAGATTTAGTAAAATTGCTTAATTTACACACTGTAAGTATCTTACAGGTGGTATTACAAAAAGTTAGTTTTATGCAATTTATTAAAAAAACAACGTTTTTCAAAGTAGTTTTACACTTTTGCGAAAAAGAAAACCTTATTTTTTATTTAAAACCTTAGTAGAAATTAATATTTACAAGGTTTACAAACCTTATTACCTTATTTTAATAGATTGTAAATAAAGTAATAAGGTTAAAAAAAGGTGGTGGTTTTTATTTTTCTACTAATTCTACTTTACGAAGTTAAAAAACTCTGATTATAAGATATTTAAGCACCAAAGGTGCGATAATCAATAACCTTGCCTGCAAGGGCAAGGACTAAAAAATGCAAGGAATTTAAGCACCAAAGGTGCGAAATAATTTACTACTAGTGAACAGATTACACACCTTTGGTGCTTATAAAACTAAATAATTTACCTTGCCTTACAGGCAAGGAACCTTTGATTATCGCACCTTTGGTGCTTAAACCATTTATAATTAGACGTTTTTAACTTCGTAAAGTAGAACTAAGGTGAAAAACAAAAAAAGTGTAAACTACTTTTTGAGACTTCTAAAAAACACCTGTTTTTTGTTTTTATTAAAAATAAAGGGTTAATAATTGTCAACTTCATACTATTTTGGTAATTACATTTGTAATCGTCTTATTATAAGTGTTTTATAATGTTTTTTTTATAGTATATAAGTAAAATTAATTTTATAAATTATTGATAATCAATATAAAATGAAGGCAAAAACTTTAGTAATTTAATTTTTAACTTTAATTTAATATTATGAAACTAAAATCAAAAATTTATTTAATAATTGTATTCCTTTTTATCGGTTCTTGTGCTAATACAAAAACATTATTGAACAATCCAGACAAAGAATTAACCGTAGAAGTGAAAATAGACAGAGATACTGTGCAGCTGGGAGATAGCATAAAATTAACGTGGATAACTCAAAATGCAACAGAGGTTTATGTTCAAGGAATAAAAAAAGACTTGGAAGAGTTGGGATATATTTATATAACTCCTCAAAAAGATAGAAATTATATATTTGTAGCTAAAAAAGGAAAAGAGAAGAAAACTAAAATTCTTAAAACCTATGTTGTGCAGCCACAAATACGGTATTTTAAAGTTACCGACTATAATACTTATGGCAAACCAATTATTTTGGAATGGAGCACAAAATATGCTACCAATATTTCCATCGAAGGCATAAAAAATAATTTGCCAGCAAAAGGACAATTAGAAATTATCCCCGACAGCACTCGTGAATACAAATTAATAGCCATCGCTAAATTTGACACATTAGAAGCCACTGCAAATAATATTGTCACATTATTTAAAAAATTTAATACACCTAATACCATTTATGAAGGAAAATCTGCCACTATTTTTTGGAAAATAAGTAAAGCCGATTATGTTACAATAGACGGATTTGATGAGAAATTTAAACCCACCGATACACTAATTGTCAGCCCTTTAAAGACACAAAAATATAAACTCACTGCATATTTTAATAATGAGAAGTCTTTTGAGAAAGAAAAAGAAATAAAAGTAATAGAGCCTTACATGGTATTTAATTGTCCGCAAAGTTTGATGGCAGGCGAAGCCGCTAATTTACAGTGGACTGTGAAAGGTGCAGACCGAGTAGAGCTTGTTGGTTTTATAAAAAATGCTAATGCGAGTGGTTATCTAGCAATTCAGCCGTTAGATGATATTGAATATACTTTGAAAATTTATTATAATAAAACGAAGACGAAAAATATCACGAAGTCTCTAAAAGTAATACCTTCGCGAGCGTTTATTAAAAATGTAACAACAAAATCGAGTGTAAAAAAAGGTAATAGAGTTGATGTAGAAATAGTTGCTGTGGACAGAAGTAAATATCCCGATTGGATAACTCTCCATTTAATTGTTGTAGATGAGGACGGAAATTATATTGCTGGCATGACTAAAAAAGAATTTGACGATTATGTTAAAGAAATTACTATTACTGATGATAAAAATAAAAGCAGAAAAACAGATTTCATATTTAACGAAGTAACAGAAGAAATAACAAAACCGTATGATATATCTATTGTCATGGATGTTAGCGGCTCCATGTCTGGCACAATTTCAGAATTAGACGAAGCTGTTCAGATTTTTATTGATAATAAATATTCTAAAGATAAAATTTCAATAGTAAAATTTGACGATAGTTTGGCTACAATTTCGCCTTTAGAATTGGATAAAAGTAAAATTTATGATAATTATAAACCTGTTGGTTTAGACGACTTTGGAGGCGGAACAGCTTTATACGCAGGTTGCGACGAAGGAATTTACAGCCTTGACTCTGCAAATAACAATAAAATAATTATTCTTTTTACCGATGGAAATGAAAATTCATCGTTCTCTCATAGAGAAAAACACGCATTCACGGCAACGCAGGTAGCCTTGCACGCCCGAAAAGAAAAAGCAAAAATAATTACCGTTTCCTACGGCAGAGGAACAAACCAAGAATTACTAGACAATCTCGCTTATGCAACCGACGGCGAATCGTATAATATTAATAAACCAGAACAAATTACCGAAGTTCTAAACGAATTGCCACGCATAACCCGAAATTACTACACAATTACCTATAAACCAATTGTTCACGAAGGCGACCACAATGTAAAAATAAAGTATAATAATAAAAATGGAGGCTTTTCTACCACACGAGCAAAATTTTTTACTAACGAAAATTTTTCTATAGATAAATATGATTATCCTAAAAATGTGTATTGGATAGACTCTTCTGGTTTTGTAGGAAAATCACCAATTATTATGCCACAAGTAATTGCGTTTTTTGACTTCAATCGTTCAAAATTATTGGATAAATATAAAAAAGATATTGATAATTATATAACATATTTGAAAGAAGACAAAAATATTGTTGCCACTATTTATGGACATACAGACATGATAGGAAGCGAAGACTATTGTGTTAAATTATCACAAAAACGAGCTAAAACAATAAAAGAATATATAGTATCAGAGGGCATTGCACCACAAAGAGTTCAAATAGTTGGACTTGGAATGAATTTTCCATTATGGGCTACCGAAAAACACAATTGGCAAGCCGCAGAAAACAGACGTATAGAAATCGTTTTATACAAATAAAACTCAGTTATACTGTTAGTTAGTAAAGATTAAATAATAACTTCGGTTTTTGACTTGTTCTTTTATTCATTTTCTTCACTTTTAAAAGTTTACAAATAGCCCGCTATTATTGAATTTTAAAAGCTCTAAAATAAATAAAATAACTGCGTCAAAAATCCGAATTTATTTTTTAAACTTTACTTAGTTTCGACCTGTGCAATCAAAAAATAAATTGTAATTTTGAAGAGGAATATTCAATATTCA
>JAOZQN010000082.1 GCA_029932195.1 Bacteroidales bacterium
CATCAATACAGAATATTTATATTTTTCAACAAAATACGTTATAATCAGAATTTTTTCAATATCTAACTCAAATATTTCTGCAAGTTTTGGAAGAAGTTTTACATTTAATCTCTTTTTTCCTGTTTCAATTTTACTTAATGCACCTGTATCTAAATCTAATTGTGCTGCAAGCTTTGTTTGATTGAATTTTTTTTCTGTTCTTAATCGTTTTATAAACTGTCCAAAGTTGTCCATTTTTTACTTGTCAAATTAAACTTGGTGATTTTTGACAAAGTTACGATTAATTTATCTATTTACACAATAATTTGCGTGTTAATTTTGAATTATTTAATTTTTGAATTGATTATAATGCCCAAAATCAATACGAGCCGAGCTGATTGCAATGTTACGTATTTTTTTTTAATTTATAATTTTAAATGCAAACGAGAAGAAGAATAGCAAGAGTTTTAAGAAATAAAAAAACATTGAAAAGATAAAACTAAATATTTTACATTATACTCCTCAACCTTTCAATGTTGAGTCCACTCCGACAAGTGTATTTTTACCAAACTCGGCGTTGAATACAAATTTTAAAATACTCATTTACAGAGCGTAAACTCCGTTTTAAAATTTGTATCCGCCTTGATTTTGGTAAAAATACACTTATCGGAGCGGACTCAATGTTATCCCTGACAACTGCGAACTAAACTATTATCATAAAAAAAGCGAACATTTCTAAAAAAGAAAGTTCGCTTTTATTGTTGTACCCAAAGCCGGGGTCGAACCGGCACGAGATTACTCTCACTGGTGTTTGAGACCAGCGCGTCTACCAATTCCGCCATTTGGGCTTCTCAAACAAGACTGCAAAGATATAATATTTTTAAAACAAACAAATATTTTTTCAATAAAAAATTTATTTTTTAAAAAACACATGTTTTATAACTATTTTTATTAGATTTGTTGCAATTTTTGAGTTGTCATGTTATGAGTTGTTGTGTGGTTAGTTCGCAAAGCAACAATAAACACGACAACTCAAAAACACAATAACTCAAAAACACGAAAACTAAGAAAACACGATAACTCAAAAACACGATAACACAATAACTCAAAACTAAAATACAAAACATGGAAGAATTAAATTTAGATTGGGGAAACCTCCCTTTTGGTTACATGAAGACAGACTATAATGTGCGATGTTACTATAAAAATGGAGAATGGGGAGAGTTGGAAATCAGCTCATCGGAAGAAGTGAGTATTCACATGGCATCTACGGCTTTGCACTACGGGCAAGAAGCATTTGAAGGAATGAAAGCATTTAAAGGAAAAGATGGAAAAATCCGATTGTTTCGTTGGCAGGAAAATGCAAAAAGATTACAAGAATCTGCCGATGGTATCTTGATGGAGAAATTACCAATAGACCTTTTTGAAAATGCAATAAAAAAGGTTATAAAATTAAATGAGAAATTTGTTCCACCTTATGGCTCAGGAGCTTCTTTGTATATCCGTCCTTTTTTATTTGGAATAGGAGCACAAGTTGGAGTTAGACCTGCAACAGAATATATGTTTGTGGTATTTGTTTCGCCAGTAGGTCCATATTTCAAAACAGGCTTTAAACCAGTAAATATGCTTCTTGCACGAGGTTTTGATAGAGCTGCTCCGCAAGGAACTGGGCATATAAAAGTTGGTGGAAATTACGCATCAAGTCTAAAAGCAATGAAAATAGCACACGACAAAGGTTTTGCAAGTGTTCTTTTCCTTGACTCAAAAGAAAAGAAATATATTGATGAATGTGGACCAGCAAACTTTTTTGGAATAAAAAACAATACTTATATTACTCCTAAATCAAGCTCAATATTACCATCTATAACAAATAAAAGTTTGGAAAAACTTGCAGAAATGCTTGGTTTAAAAGTAGAACGGCGAGCTGTTCCCATAGATGAGTTAGAAACTTTTGATGAAGTAGGAGCATGTGGAACTGCCGCAGTTATCACACCTATCGGAAAAATTATTGACAATGATACTGATAAAGAATATTCTTATACAAAAGACGACAAGCCAGGAAAAATTTCTACAAAACTGTACGAACTTCTTGTTTCAATACAAACAGGTGATACGGAAGATCCATTCGGCTGGGTAGAAATTTTGGATTAATACTTTAAATCTGAAAAAGATAATTCACTTTGGTATAAAAATAAAACCCACAAGATGTTGAAATCTTGTGGGTTTGTTATTCTTAAATAAATAGAGTTTGGGGGTATATTTTACATATATTCGTAGAGACGTGATTTTTTTGATATGAATTTCTCCCGATGTGTTACACACTCAAATAATTACTACAATTTCCCAAAAGTTGCAGATATTCAGCCTTTTATAAAGTTAAATTAACTGCAATTTGGAATTATCAAAAAAAGTGCTTAAGTTTGTCCCAAAGTTTACAAAAACTTAGGAGATATGTTTACATTCCCCTAATCCAATATTTAAAATTATAATAAATGAGAACAACAATAACCGTATTAATATTATTTTTTGCAATCCAATTGTCGGCACAGTCTGGCATAACTGCAAAAGAACTAAAAACTCATGTATCTTACCTTGCATCAGACGAAATGAAAGGACGAAAACCTGGAACAGAGGGTGGTCTAAAATCGGCAGAATATATAAGAAATAAATTTAAAGAAAATAAATTGGAACTTTTGGGAGACAATGGTTTTCAATATTTTGAAGTAACAACCGGTGTGCAGCTTGGCGAAACCAACAGTCTGAAAATAAACGATTTTAGTGCCAAAACACGGGAGGATAATATTCCAATGGCAATATCGGGAAATGGTAAAGTAGAGTCCAAAGTTGTTTTTGTGGGCTATGGTTTTGATATTGATACTGATAGTATAAAATGGAACGATTATAAAAATGTAAATGTAAAAGGAAAATGGGTTTTAATTTTACGAGGCGACCCAGAAATTCATAATCGGGAAAGTTTTTTTATTCCTTACAGCTCGGAACGTAGCAAAGTGCTTACAGCAATAAAAAACGAAGCAGCAGGAGTTCTATTTGTTTCAGGAATTGTTGATAAGAAAGATAATCTTGCAGAGTTAAAATACGGAAGAGGAAATGCTCAAATGAAAATTCCTGTTATCCATATAAAACGACAGCTTGCCGACAAAATTCTTGAAAAATCTAAAACCAATATAGAAACATTAGAAGCCGAATTAATTGAAAATAAAAAATCAAACTCTTTGAAAACCAAAGCAAAAGTTTCGGCAGAAGTAAATATCAATTATATTAAAGTAAAAACTCAAAATGTGGTTGCAATGCGAAAAAGCAACAACAAAAAATTTAGTAACGAATATATTATCGTTGGTGGACACTACGACCACTTGGGTATGGGTGGCGAAAATTCAGGCTCACGAATGCCCGACAGTATTGCCGTTCACAATGGAGCAGACGACAACGCTTCTGGAATTGCCTCAATTTTAGAACTATCAGAAGAATTTGCAAAAAGAAAATCTAACAATGGTAGAAATATAATTTTTGTAGCCTTTGGGGCAGAAGAGATGGGACTTCTTGGCTCATCTTATTTTGTAAATAACTCACCTGTTGATTTAAAATCAATCAATTGTATGATAAATTTAGATATGGTAGGACGTTTGGACGAAAAAGAACCATCAATAACTATTGCAGGAACAGGAACTGCCGAAGAATTTAATACCTTTTTGGATAAAAATGAACCCGAGTCAATAAATTTCAGCTATTCTCCCGGAGGATATGGATCATCTGACCATTCTTCTTTTTACATGAAAGATATACCAGTTTTATTTTTCAATACAGGTGCACATGCCGATTATCACACTCCTTTGGACGATATTGAAACCCTGAATTACAAAGGACAAGAAGAGCTTACAAAACTTATTTTTGAAATAACTAATCAGCTCTCTATCAGAGAAGAAGCTCTTACTTTTAAAGAAACAGCAGGCAAAGCAACAGGAAGAAAACACGGACGTGGATATAAAGTAACTCTCGGAATTATTCCTGGATATGGAGATGACTCAAATACAGGTTTGCGAATAGACGGAGTGCGATCTGGTGGACCAGCAGAAATTGGTGGTATGAAAAAAGGAGACCGAATAGTTGCAATAAATGGCGAAGAGGTTTTAAATATTTATGATTATATGGAATTTCTTGGAAAATTATCTGTGGGACAAAATGCAACTGTAGATGTTATGAGAGGAGATAAAAAAGTTATTTTATTAATTAAATTATAAATTTATCTACACGTTAGTAAGTGTAGAAAAAAACATAAACAACATGAAGAACACATTATTATTAGTAGCCCTTTGGATTCTTGCAATCATATTAACCTTTGGGGCAGCAACATACCAGAGAATGACAGGACCAACTTATCCTAAAAAGGTAAAAACAACGGTAAACGAAAAAGAATACAATTTAAAATTATTAAGAAGTCATGGAGGCGAAAAAGATGCATCTATAATTTTAGATATAGACGATCCAGAAGTAGGAGCAAAACTATTTTACAAACCATTTCCTCCCAAACAAGGTGAGGACTGGATTGCTGTAGATTTTTTGCAATCAGACCAAGATAGTGTGCAAATTTTATCTGCTCCTTTGCCACATCAACCACCAGCAGGAAAATTAATGTACTATATTGAACTTCAGTCTAATAATAACAAAACAGACCTACTAAAAGAAGAGCCAATTGTTATTCGTTTTAAAGGAGCTGTGCCTGCAGGAATTTTAATTCCACATATTTTCTTTATGTTTTTTGGTATGATGCTCGCAAATGTTGCAGGATTATTTGCAATATTCAAACGTCCTAAAACAAAATTATACACAACTATTACTCTCATTTTTATTTTTGTAGGAGGAATGGTTCTTGGTCCTATTGTTCAAAAATATGCTTTTTTAGAATACTGGGCAGGAGTTCCTTTTGGTTGGGATTTAACTGATAATAAATTACTTATAGCATTCATCTTTTGGCTTGTAGCATTTTTTGGAAACCTAAAAGGAGATAGAAAATATCTTACAATTATTGCATCAATCGTAACTTTGGTTATTTTTTCTATTCCTCATAGCATGTATGGTTCGGAGCTAAACAGAGAAACTGGTGAAGTTATTCAAGGCTTTATCAGCCTTAAAATGTTGTTCTTTTAGAATTTGGTAGTGTAACAAAGTGGTAGCTACTATATAGAACTGATAACAAATGCTTTAAAAAAAAGCATTTTTCATAATGTTGAGAATTTATCAAATATAAACATAACTAATATTCTGAATATTAGTAGAATAGATTTTATTATCCAGTTAAAAAAAACAATGTTTTATTTTTTTTAATTTGTATTCAGTTAGTTTTTAATATATTAGAGTAGCTACCAGTTTGCAACACTACCATATTTTACATTATCCTCCTCAGCTTTTCAATGTGAGCCAAAAAATATCTTAAACCATTAAAAACAAAAAAGATAGAAAACAATGTTTTCTATCTTTTTGTATTAAAGTGGTACCACCTGAACTGACTGAATTTAATTAGTCTTTTTGCTAAAATACTGTAAACTACATTAAAACTATTTGAAACTAACTACTTAACAAGAGACAAAAAGCATTTCACAATAAAGCTAAATAAGAATAGATAAAACTAAATAAAGAAAAAAAGGTTACTTTTTTGGAAACAATAGAAATTTTTATTTTCTTTGTAAAAATTTAATTTTCAAAGTTATGGCAAATATAAGATTTAGATTAAGGAAGCCAAAAGAAAAAAATAAATTACAATCTATTTATGTAGTTTATTCTTTTGGTAGTAATAGTAAATTGTATTTTTCTATAAACGAAAAAACAACTCCAGTCCAATGGAGTGAGGAAAAACAAAAAATAAAAGTAGGTAATAAAAAAAACACAAGAATAAATAACATATTAAATGATTTAAAGGCAGTTACAGAAAAAAAAATAACAGATTATAAAGACAAAAAAGAAATTTTAACAAAAGAAATTTTAAAAGGTTTTTTAACTGAATATTTTAACCCAAAAGAAAAAAGCGAAAAAAACAAAGATACATTATTTGATTTTATTGAATTGCATATAAAAGACAAAGAAAATAACTCAAGTGTAGCTACTGGTAGAAAATTAAATATTTATACATTATATACTTATAAACAGACTTTTGAAACTCTAAAAGATTATGCAAAGTCTAAAAAAATAATTTTAGATTTTGATAATCTAAATTTAGATTTTTACAATAACTATATTAATTTTTTGCAGTCTAATAATTTGGCACTTAATACAATAGGTAAAAGAATAAAAACATTAAAAACATTTCTTAACAGTGCAACAAAACAAGGAATAAATAAAAATTTAGCTTACAAAGATTTTAAAGTAATAACCGAAAAAACACAAAATATTTACTTAAATGAAAATGAACTAAAAAAAATATATGATTTTGATTTTTCAGATAATAAAAGACTTGAAAAAGTAAGAGACTTATTTATTGTAGGTTGTTGGACTGGTTTACGATTCTCAGATTATAAACAAATAAATTTAGAAAATGTAACCAAAAATGAAATTGATATTTTAACAGTAATTACACAAAAGACTGGACAAATAGTAAAAATACCTTTGAAAAAAGAAGTTAAAGAAATATTGACTAAATACAACGGTAAAGCTCCTTATAATATTACTAATCAAAAGTTTAACGAATATGTAAAAGAAGTTTGCAAAGAAGTAGGAATAAACGAAAATATACGAAAAACAATAACAAAAGGCGGAGTTTTAAACAAAGATACTTTTGAAAAATACGAATTAGTAAGCTCCCACACGGCTCGCCGTTCCTTTGCAACAAACTTATATAAAAATAATTTTCCTGCAATTTCTATTATGCAAATTACAGGACATACAACTGAACAATCTTTTTTAAGTTACATAAAAGTAACAAAAGAAGAACACGCCCAATTACTTGCTAATCATTGGAATAACTTTAATAAAATATAAAATTATGGAATTTACAAAAGAGATTTTAGAAAGTATAAATATTAAAGAATATATTAAATTTAAACAAAATCTAATACATTCATATCCAGAAAGAAGTAAGGAACTACAAGAATTACACGAATTGAACTTTATAGCAAATCAGCTTAATAAAAGTAATATCCCCCCCGAAAATATAAATAAAGCAAATAAACTAACTTTAAAACAAGTCGCTTTATTATTACACTATTTGAGAAAGGCAGGCATAATACAAATGAATAAAATTAGCCCAGATGTAACCAAACAAATAAAAGTTATATCATATATGTTTGGTATTGAAATAAATACAAAAGTAAATAGTTCAAGATTATATAAATACTATAACGATATTAATTTAAAAGCAGATTTAAAAATAAAAAATGATTACTTGACAATTGAAAATCTAAAAAAAGTTTTAGAAATTGTAGAACTTTTAGAGAATAAAGAAATTTATTTAGACATAGAAAATAAAATAAATTTCATTACACTAAATAACATATAATTGCACACTCCTTACAATCAGTAAAATACAAATACCATAAATAGGTTGCAGACCGTCCGCTCCCCCGACCTCAACGCTTTTCATACATATATTTGCACCATAATAATTTTAAAACTTTTATATTATGGTTACTAAAATAGTTCAAATTTCCGAAATTGAAGCAAATACATTATTTAATGAATTTGCAGAGTTAAAACAGTATTTTGATCGATACGAAAAACTTATAGACCTACCAAAAGACAAATATCTTACACGCAAAGAAGTTGCTAAACTACTAAGTATTACGCTTGTAACGGTTCACGAATGGACTAAAAAAAATATACTTATATCTTATAAGATAGCGAATAGAGTATATTACAAACAATCAGAAATAAATAAAGCATTTACAAAAGTTGTAAACCCTGAATTATAAGGCGTTTATAACTTTTTTTTATGCAAATTTTTAAAGATATTTCTAATTGATTGACGGTATTAAAATAGAATGCAACTATTTAAGTAATAAGATATTAAACAATGATATTTTAAACTTCTCCCTATCTGTAAATGATAAGACAGGTGAGGTAATAGACGCTACCCAAAAATGCAAATATAAAGCACTACATTTTAAAATTGTGCCGTCCAAAATACATAAAAATAAATTGTATTGCAATATAGACGGCTCGTTACACAAATATTTTAATGACGGTCTGCATAATTATAATGATTATAGTTTTGTAGATATATGCCAAACAGTCAAAGACTTACAAGCTAATTTTGATATAATACCCGAACAAAGTATTTTACAAAATATAGAAATAGGACTTAATATTGAATTGCCAATTAGTGCAAAAGATTTTTTGAATATGTTAATATGTATGCCGTCCCGAAAATTTACAGCCCTATCTATTGACAAAGTGGAACTTGGTAAACAGTGTAAAATTGGAGACAAAAAGTATTTAAAAATTTATGACAAAGGTAATCAGTCTAAAAAAGATTTAAAGAATTTGCTACGTATTGAACTGAAATACAAGCGAATGAAAGAACTAAATACAAAATATAATATTAGAACACTTGCAGACCTTACAGACCATAAGAAAATTGAAAATTTATATAAATTGATTGTCAAGGCTTTTAATGATGTAATTATTTATGAAAATAATATTAATCCCGAAAATTTAAACGAGGCAAAACAAGTGCAATTTTATAAATATACGAACCAACATTACTGGTTAAACTCAAAAAATTACACTCAAAGGAATAGAGACAAAAAGCAGTATGAAGCATTTTTTAATAAGTATGCTCCGCAAACAATTAAGAAAAAAATACTTTATTCAATAGTGGATAAGTGGCAAGATTTAATGAAGCACAAAAACCGAAATTGTATAGATTTCCCACAGGATAAAAAGCACCACAAAAAAACAGGATTGTATAGAATTCCCACGTTAGAATATAGGTGGGATTTCTTACATAACTACCCTGAATTTGAAAATCTAAAAACAGATAAAAAAAAGCACCCTGTTTGTGTAGTTTGCAAAACAGATATTTCAGATAAAAAAAGCGGTTCAAAATATTGTTCCAAAAAATGTAGAAATAAAATCAGTAATAAAAAACGAACTCAAAAAAATAAAAATAGGATAAAAAAAGAAATTGAAAATCTGAATAAATTAAAACAGATTTTACCCGACAATGATTTTTATCTAAAAATATATAAAAAGCAAATAGATAAAAAAGATTTAAAAGTTAATAGAAAAAAACAGTCAAAAATAAAAAAAGGCAAAAAATTAAAATTGCAAAAAATAGTAAAAGTTCAAATTTTCATAAATCGTAAACCAAAAACTTTTACAACAAGGCGAGCCAAAGAATTAATAAAAATAATTTTACAACTAAATAAAAGAACTGAATAAATGAAAAAAACAAATACGAAAATTAGGAATAATTGAGGAGTGCGAACTTTATGCTAAAAATATTTTAGGAATATTAGACAAACTAATATATTAGCAATAGGCATTTTAAATAAGAAGTTTTGTTACTAAAGAAAGCAAGAGCTACTCACAATAAGTAAGTAGCTTCGCATCGCCTGCCCCGCAGAACTGGCACTGCAAATATAAAACATGTTTTTTAATAAAAAAATGGTTACAAATATAAATAATTAAATTAATAAGTCAAACAACTAATAATTAACACTTTAATAATAAAAAAAAATGAAAAAAAACGGAGAAATAAGACTAAAAGACAAATACGATAAAGCAATTATTTTATACATGCGAGGTGTGTTGCAGAAGGATATTGCATTAACTTTAGACGTATCTGTAAACACTGTAAGTAAATGGTTAAAAGAACTTAAAGATATAACTTATAAAAAGCAATTAGTAAAATATTATAAGTTACAACAAAAAATGCTTAACAGCTCCGAACCAGATATTAACAAACTTAAAATAATACATGATATTATAGCAGATATTGAAAAAAAAACTATCTTTTTTTAAATAAAAGATATTATTTCGCAAGGCAATATAACAAACAGTAAATCAATTAATTAAATAAATACTTACAAAATGGAACAATTAAAACAAAAACAGATTATTATTTTCTTATACATGCAAAGTTTTGATATTGAACGTATTGCACTAATATTGAAAATATCTAAAAGTGAGGTTAAGGAACATGTAGCAAAAATAAAAGACAATGGAGACCTCCGCAACTTGTATTCGTTGGCAAATTACAGACTTTTTTTAGTTACAAACGGCTTAATTGAAAATGAAATAATTGATATTAAACAAGTTAATGTAGAAAAAAAACTTTATAGCATTGTAGAAAAATGGATAATAAAAGAACACAATAAGAATTTTAGCAAGGCAAAGAAAAATAAAAAACCAATGTTTAGAGAGGTTGGTTTTGTAGAACATAGGATAAACAAGGCTTATTTTTGGTTTATTCGTTTATTTGAGTAGAAAAAAAAGGCAAAAAAAAACTTGATTTACACAACTATCTATTAGTCAAGGCTTATAGATAGTTTATTATGATTTTTGAATTAAGGAACTAACTGAATAGCAGTAAATTAAGCAAATAATTCAATAGAAATATTACTAATAAGAAAAAAAATAACACTTTTTAACCTACAATCATACTAAGTGTAATTAAATACGTATTAGTCAGGATATTAAGATGACTTGTTATATTCTATTGTAATAAATTATTAGAATGTTATAAAAAACAATAAAAAGAGTAGATTTTTTATTAACAAGTAACACTTAGGAACTGTTTTTTTGCTATGTAGGTATAGCAGTTTTAAAGTTTTATAGAATACGTAAATTGATATATAAAAAAAGTGCGTTGCACAAATTATGATTAACTACAATTAAGGAACATTAAAACACAATTTAAGATGACAAACAATTCAAATCAACGCAAAACTGAAATTTTGCAACAAAAGGCATATAAATATTATTGCATGGGCTTAAACTCAAAAGAAATAGCAAAATTATTAGATATTTCTTTTAGGACTGTTCAAAATTACATGTTTGCTAATAAATGGAAACAAAATAAAAAAGATAGTTCACTGAAATATGAAATATCAAAAATGTATGAAATCGGATTGTCTTATAATGAAATTGCAAAAAAATTAAATATAAGCCGTTCCACTGTTTACAATAATTTGAAAAAAACCCGAACTTTTAAAGAAAAAAAATAATTTTTAGTTCTTACTGGACTAAAAATAATACTATTAATCAATAGTTTACAAAGAACAATGCCCTTTTTGATTAACTTTTGATATTTGTTTTTGTATCCTTAAAAAACTAAATAACTGAAAAACAGTAATTTAAGTAATTTTACTAATATTGACTAAAATATTACGAAAAAATGGAAACTCAACCCAAAAAGCAATTATTAAAAGTTTGCATAAATTGTGAACAAATTTTAAATATTTCAGATTATCTGTTTTGTAGTTCCGAATGTAAAAAGGATTTTTTACTAAAATCAAAATATAAGAAATATAGAATTTATAAACAAGGCAAGTTCTTTGAAAAAAAAGGACTGGTTACAATTAATAAAAATGAATAAATATTAACAATTAAATAATTTCTAAATATTAACACTAAATTTTAAAAAAATGGAAACTCAAATTAATAAAAACAAGTCAGATATTACAATTTTTGACTATTCAGGAAAAACAGTAAGAACAATTGAAAAAAAAACGGCTTAACTTGGTTTGTTGCAAAAGATGTGGAACAAATAACAGGACACAAAAAAATAAGAGCAACAATTTCTAAATTATTAGATGCAAACGAAAAAAGTGAGGCTGTAGTTGTAGGCGTTAATGGTGAAAAAAGAATGTTAATAATAAGTGAACTTGGTTTATATAGATTATTGTTTCGTTCTAATTTGCCACATGCAAAAGAATTTACAAAATATGTAGGAAGTGTAATTTTACCAACTATACGAAAAACTGGACAATTTAATGTAAACAATGAAATATCAAAAACCAACAAAAGCATAAAAAAGCGTTTTGAGTTGGTTAATAAATTGGAGACTTACAAAAAGGAACGGATTTATATAAATAAAAAAATTGCAAATGTAAATTTTGAACTATCCGAAATTGACAAAGATATGTTTGCAATTGCAGTTCCAAACTTTGAACATACACAATTGCAATTATCAATTTAATTTATTTTTCAAATATTCCTTTTTGAGAGTAGATATTAGCTACATCAAAAAAATAATTTTAATCAGATGTATAAGTTATATAACCCCTAAACAAAAAATTATGAAAAAAGCAACAAAAGAAATTCCACGTTTAGCAGTTTGCCAAAACTGTAATTATTTGTTTGTAGAAAAAACCGTTTTTATTTTTTGTTGTAACGAATGCAAAAAGGAATATTTGAAAAAAGCAAAATATAAAAAACCCGAAATTTACACACAATCCAATTTATTAGAAAAATTGCAACTAAAAACAATCCAATTGCCAAAAACAAAAAAATGTATTGTTTGCAGTTCCACAATTCCACAAAAAAGCAAAAATAAAAAATATTGTAGTAAGGAATGTAAAAAAAAGGCACAAAAAGAAAAAAGACTACATAAACAAAATTTAGAAAATAATTAAGATTATGAAATTAAGTAAAAAGCAAACCGAAATAAAACCAACAAAAAAAAATAAAATAAAGTTGCAAACCGAAATTAATCTTATTTCTGAAATTATTGAAAATTTAGAATTGGATAGAAAAAAAAACAAAAGAAGTGTAACAAAAAAAACTATTGAAAAACTGAACTCTTTAAAACTTACAAAACAAATATTAGGACTAAAAATTGAAAATTATTTATTAGATAAAAGAGAACACAAATTAAAACAGATATAAAAACAAGTTCCAAACCAATAAAAACCCAAAATTATGAAATATCAAAAATTTATAGCAACTCAAAAATTTAGTAACGAACCCGAAAAATTAATTTTAAGGCTTGTTAATTCAATTGTTAGTCTTTTGCTAATACAAAGTAAAGAAAATTTACAAACGGTCTTAAAATACATTGCTATTGTATCCAAAACATATAATATCCCTTTGAGTATAAAAAAGGATAAAACAAAAGTAGAAAAAAAACAAATTACAAAAAATATTAGTGAACTGTTGCAAAATGCCAAAGGATACAACGAAACATTACAAAAAACCCTTAATTTACTTGTTTCCTTTGCCAAAAAGCACAATATTAAGTTAAACTATACATAAACGCAAAAACAAGCCAATATAAAGATATTTTCACTAAATAAGATAATTAAAAAAATGGCAAATAAAAGATACAATAAAAACAAGTTAAAAAGAATTTTTTTTGTAAAAATATATTATAAAATGAATATAAAGCGTGGAATATTTGCAAATCAAATATGTAAAAACATTAATTTAAGTCTGCCAATGTCTTACAGTACAATGGATAGGTATTTATCTTTGTCAGGCATAAATAAACAAATTAAAGAACTTGGCATACAAAAAGAATGCGAAGAGTTCGCAAATAATAAAATACAGGAATTGAATAATCTAATTTTATTTAAAAATGATTATACAGTTGTTTGGAATAGTGAATAATAAGATAAAAAAAACTCAAATATTAATATAACAAACGGCTTTATAAACTAAAAATAAAGCCAATTTTAAAACTAAATTAAAACAATAACCAGCTTTATACCTTAAAAAGTAAAGTTCTTAAAACAAGCCAAAAACCAAAAAAAAGCAGTTTTAAATAATAGATTTTAGCAAATAGCAAAAAAGTAATTCTAAAAGTTACATAAATTACAAAATTTAGCATAAAAAAGCAAAATAATGTATTTGTAACGAAAAAAAATAAAGCTCCTTAAATAGCTTTATAACAACACAAAATCAAACTGAAATAACATTAAATCAAAACAAAAATAAAAAAAAGTTTGGTATTGATAAAAAAGGAATTACATTTGCAATGCTAAATCTTACAAACACAAAATTTAAACTTGCTTATACTATTGGTTGAGGTTAGGAAACTACCCTCAAAGGCTTGTAAGAGCCTTGCAGACCTAAGGTATAAGCATTTTTTATTAAATCATGGTAAACTTAAAAAATGACAAATTAGTAATTACAGTAGAAAATGTAGAAATTGAAAATCTACAAAATATGCAGGAGGCTTTAATAGAAGCAATTAACACGTTTGCAATGACTGAAGAATTGGATTTTGTAAATGAAACATATCATTTGAATATGTTATTAAAGTCCTTGTTACCAACGGAGAATGATTATAGTAAAATTTTCCACAACTCCGAACCTACCCACTCCGAACCAACGGCAAAAGATAATTTTATAGAATTGCCAAACGACTTACCAAAAGAGACTAAAGACTTAGTTATTGAATTTATGAAACATTTGTATTTAAAAGAAGTAAAAGACCACAATTTGCTGGAGAATACAGATATAAACGAAAATAAAAGTTTATTGCTTTTATTAAGAACGTATCAACTTGGACTTATTACCAAAAACGAATTTGAACACAATAAAAGTCAGTTGTTTAGTGAGTTTTTAAATAGTGAAAATGAATTGCTTAATTTTGAGTTTGCAAACGAAGATGACAAAGAAATTTTAGAAGATGAGACAAACGCAAAATATTTTATTAATGATTACATGCGACTAACTGACTTACAAAAAGATAGAGTAAAAAAAGGAATTATAGATTTTTTTATTAGTCAAGGCATGAACATAAAAAAAGATTTTTTCAAAAAAGACAAAGACAATAAATTATTAATTGGTAGTTTTATTAACTTAGATTTAGAAGAGAGAGACTTAATAATGAATACATTACAGGACTTTTTACTTGAGAATTTGAACAACGAAAAACAAACAATCGCCCAAAGTCCCGAACTATTAGATATTGATTTTGACCTTTTGGAACATTACAATCAACTAACTGAATATCAAAAGTCAGTAACTAATACCAAAATAATAGAGTTTAATTTAGAAAATTTGCGAAAATCAAAAGAAAAATATTTACAGACCGCTTAAAATCTTAATATTATATTGCAAAATGTAAAACAAATTTAAAAGCCGTTTAAATTCCATTTAAGTAAAAAAAGTTTTTTATTCATGTTACTTTGCCGTTGAATTCCTATTCAACGGCTTTTTTTATGTTCAAAAAGCAAAAATTATAAAAAAATGTTTTATTTTCGTAAAAATGCAGTTACATCAGTTTGTTATTAGATAAAAAGCAATGTTTTTTTATAGTTTCGTTTGCAGTGTTCCAAACTCTGAACCAACTATAAAAAAATATTTATTTTGGAATTTAGAAATAAATATTTTACTTTTGCAAAGTCTGTTTTATGAAGCGGGCGATTCAAGACTACTTACTTTATTGTAGGTAGTCCTTGTAGTTTATAGCAAAAAATCTTTTAATAAGTTCCTTTGAATATCCTTTGAGACCTTGCCAAAGTGGAACGCTCCGAAACAATTGGAGTTCCTTAGCAAATTACCATGTTCCACAGCTCCGAACGGTCTGTAATTCCTTAGCAGATTATCATGTTCCACGCTCCGAACCAATTGGAGTTCCTTAGCAGATTATCATTATTCCACAGCTCCGAACGGTCTGTAATTCCTTAGCAGATTATCATGTTCCACAGCTCCGAACGGTCTGTAATTCCTTAGTAAATTGTCAAGTTCCA
>JAOZQN010000608.1 GCA_029932195.1 Bacteroidales bacterium
AGCGTCCACGCTTTACACGAATTTCATTGTCCAACTTTACGTGGGTAGCCAAAAACTTCGTTCTTATTATCAATTTTTATTGATTTTAATATTTTAATTTCTTTATCCATTTTTTATTTCCTAAAATAATCAGTTCGTTCGCAACTTTTATGTTAATTAGTTCAATTTCAGTATTTTTACTTTTTAAGTTTACAAAAAAAGCTGTCGTAAAAAGACAGCTAATTTAATATTTTTAATTGAATAATACTAAATTTTGAATGAAATAATTATATCGGTAAATTTTAGCTCATCTTTTTATTAATTTTGTTTTTCCAAATGAGTATCAATTAAATATTTCTTCTTTCTCTATTGTGTGTAATTATTAAAGCAATCTAATGTATCATCAAAATCAGGCATCATTTTTATTTTACCTTTCAAGAGACCTAATTTTCTCCTTTGTTTATCTTTTTGTCCGATTAACAATAATTTATTTTCTTGTTTTTCAAAATTAGGTTTTTGTAAATAATCTTCTCCCATCATAAAATCATCAAAAAGATTAAATTCTTTATATTTTGTATTTGCTGTTTGCATCACATAAAAAAACAATTTTTGAAAATCGTGCCTATTCATCTGATCGGTTTGTCTTATTGTTTCTTGAAATGTCATTTTTGTTGTTTTAATATGTAAAATTATTCATAAATAAAGTAAAAAACAAAGATACTAAATTTATTTTCTTTTTGCAATATTTCTTTTAATTAAAAATAATAAAATTGTTACTTGTTTATTGGTTTATTAGTTGTTGATTTTAAAAATTTTAAAAACCAACAACTAATAACCACAACCAAAATTATTTCTTAAAAACAATTAATTCATCGCCTGTTTTTACGCCATCTCCAACTTTTATGTTAATTAGTTCAATTTCAGCGTCTTTGTTTGCTTCAATATTATTTTCCATTTTCATTGCTTCAACAATAAGCACAACATCTCCTTCTTTTACTGTATCTCCCTCGCTTACATTTATTTGAATGATTTTTCCGTGCATTGGAGACTCTATAACATTTGCATCGCTACCTGCCGTTTTTCCTGCCTGGAAAAAATCATCAGTTTTAGAAAGTGTATCAAGTCGCTTGATATTAAATGAATTGCCATTGATTGTTACAAAAGTATTTCCCTTATCACAATCCGAAATATACGATTGATAATATGAGTTATTTACCGTAAGTTTTATTTTGTTATTCTCAATTTCTTTTAATTTTACTTTTACTTCAAAAATTTCGCCATCTATTTCAATATTTGCATTCTGGTTGTTAATTTCATTTATTTTTAGAGAAATTTCCTCTTCGTCCAAAGTCATTTTTATTTCCATAACTTCTCGCCAATATCCTATCTTATTCCAAACGCTATCTTCTTTATTATCAGTAGATTTATTAAAATCGTAAAGTAAATATGAAATGAGTGGCAAATAATTTGGAATAGTTTTTTTTGCTTTGTCTATCGCATCAATTATTATGTTGGAATGATTGTCGCAGAAAGTTGTGGTAATTAAATTTTCTGTAAAGTTTTTATCTGATAATAAGCTAATTAGGTAGCTAATATTTGTATCAATTCCATGAATAATATAATTTTGCAAAGCCGAAATTGATTTTCGTGTAGCAATTTCTCTCGTCTCTCCCCAAACAATTAATTTTGAAATCATTGGATCAAAATTTGGATAAATTTCGCAGGCTTTTTCAATTCCTGTATCAATTCTAATACCTTCAATATTAGGCTCTTTATAGAAAAACATATCTCCTGGCGAAGGCATAAAATTATTTGCAGGATTTTCTGCGTAAATTCTACTTTCAATCGCATGACCAGTTTGTCTTACGTCTTCTTGCTTAATTTTTAGCGGGTTATTTGCAGCAATAAGAAGTTGTTGCTCAACAATATCAATTCCTGTAACCATTTCTGTAACAGGGTGTTCTACCTGCACACGAGTATTCATTTCTAAAAAATAGAAATTTTGAGCCTCATCTACCAGAAATTCAATAGTTCCAGCGTTATTGTAGTTAATGTTTTTTGCAATTTTAACAGCAGCCATTCCCATTTCTTCTCTAACTTCCTGATTTATAGTTGGCGATGGCGATTCCTCAACTATTTTTTGGTAGCGTCTTTGCACCGAACATTCTCTATCGTAAAGATGAATTGCATTTCCATGATTATCTCCAATTACCTGAATTTCAATATGTCGTGGATTCTCAATAAATTTTTCTACAAAAACATCACCATTTCCAAAATAGCTAAGTGCCTCTCTACTTGTAGTTTCAATAGCTTGCTCTAACTCATTCATACTGCGGACAATACGCATTCCTTTTCCACCACCACCTGCGGCAGCCTTCACCAAAAGTGGAAATATTGCACTTTTACCAAACTCCAAAAGTTCGGCTATTGTCCCTGTTTTGCCCTCAGCATAAGGTATTCCAATATCGTGAATTAAAGTCCGAGCTTCAATTTTGTTTCCCATCATCAAAACTGCTTTTTTGTGAGGTCCTACAAAAGCAATATTATTTTGCTCGCAAGCATCTACAAAATCTGGATTTTCTGACAAAAAACCATAGCCAGGGTGAATTGCCTCGGAATCAGTTTTTTTAGCCAAATCAATTATTTTCTTGATATTCAGATAACTATCTGCCAAATCGGAAGTTCCAATGCAGTAAGCCTCATCTGCAAGTTTTACGTGCAAGCTATCTCCTTCAATATCAGAGTATATAGCAACTGTCTGAATACCAAGTTTCTTCGCTGATTTTATTACTCTAACAGCTATTTCACCTCTGTTAGCAATAAGTATTTTGTTAAATATTTTCATCTTTTATAGTAAGTTTTTAGTTATCAAGTTAAAAGTTGTCAAGTTATAGAGTTTTCAAGTTAGGGATTGTTAAAAAAACAACTTCTCTGTTTACTTTTTTTAACTGCAGGTTATCAGAAGTCAATAGTAAATCAAAAATCGTAAATTTTTAAGTCCAAACGGCAAAAATATTTTTATCTTTAAATTTAATATTTTCCGATTTAAATTCTTTATTTTTATTGAAATTAAAGATAAGTAAATAACCTTCTTTAATTGAATAATTATCAATGTATTCGCTAAGTTGTTTGAGTCCTTTTTGATGATATTTTTCGCCTCGCCAAATTTTTAGTTCTATAATGTATCGTTTTTCGTTATAAGTTATAACTAAATCCATACGACGCTCATTACCAACGGTTGGCTCTTTAAAAACATATCCTTTGCCATTAATAATTGGTTGTAAATAACTTAGAAAAATTAACCTACTCTCTCGCTCAATAAATTTTTCGTCGGTATGTGAATAATTTTCTTTAAAAAAGCTCTGAAAACGTAGAAAAATATATTCTAAATCAATATCATTACCTTTATAATATTCGTCGTGAGAATATATTGCTTGAAATTCTCCGGCATTGTCCATTATAGACAGAATTAAATCAGAAAATCTTTGACTAAAAATAGGATTGTGAATTTTACATTTTCCATTATCATTTTTTATAAGTCCGTAAGTTTTAGCAAGATATACTTGTTGGTCGTTTATTATAAAACTCTTATCTTTATTTCCAAAAATAA
>JAOZQN010000083.1:0-9800 GCA_029932195.1 Bacteroidales bacterium
CTTTGTCTTTTTCTCCCAAGGCTTTGTCTTTTTCTCCCAAGGCTTTGTCTTTTTCTCCCAAGGCTTTGTCTTTTTCGTTACTTACTTTAAGTTCTTTTTCTAGTTTTTCTGTTGTATTTTCTAGTTTTTCTGTTGTATTTTCTAGTTTTTTCTCGGTTTGTTTTTTATTCATTAGTAACCAGCTTATTTTGTTGTCTCTTCTTAACAAAGGTTTTAAATAGTTGTCTTCTGCTTGCATCTGTTTCTCTAAGTCCGGATTGTCAATATCGGCTGTTTGGAGACGTTTTATTACTCTATCTAAAAATTGTGGGAAAATTTTACGAAATAATCGCAAACGATATTCATTGTCTTCTTTTTTAGCTTCTTGGTCAAAAAGTTTTAAAAGTGCATATAATTTACTCCTATATTCATCATTTTTAAGAACAGATTTATCTATTTTGCTTAAATAGGGTAATTGAACTACATAAAGTTCGTAACTTAAATTGTCTATAAACTTATTTTTTTTATTTAATTCTTTGCCGGTGAATATTCCGGTATTTATTTGCCGAGTTCTTATCATTAAATCTGTTATTTCATATTCTATCTCGAAATTTAAAATGAAAATTGGAATTAAACGATAAGGATATTCTTCTGTTGTCTCTTGACCCGTGTCGGGGTCGATGATTTTTACTTTTCTTTTCTTTTGAAAATTTTCTGCAATATATTGTTTAAATCTAAAAATATCGGTTTCAACAGCTACTTTTTGCAATTCTATCATTACTTGTTCTATTTCGCCATTTTCTTTTTCTATTACGGCTACAAAATCAAGGTGAAATAATTTTATATCTTTATTTGTAACTGGGTCTTTTATTGTTATTTCACTTATTTTTATTTGTTTATCTATATCTGTTAAACTATTATCTAATAGGATTTTTTTCTTTTCTTTTTCAAAACGTTGATTAATTAAGTTTTCGCTTTGTGTAATGTTTTGTGCATCCGTTTTTTTTATTGCATGGGTTAAAGGTTGAAAATCCAGTTTTTTTATGTCTTCTCCTATCAGTGTCGATAAAATTATTAATGCACTATCATAGTCTTGCATTAAATATCTGAAAACAACGTCATAAATTGGATTGGGAATGATTAAAAAATCGTCTTTATCGTTCGTTTTTTGATTTTTCATTTTTTTTAGATTACTGGATAATACAAAGATAATATTTTTGTTTATTTATTGCACAAATATTTTCAGTTCTTTTTTCTTTTTTTTGTAGTGGCACACAACATTGTATAATTAAAACCACTTCAAGTATAACAATTTTTTATTTTTCTTTCATTTCAATAAATTCAAAATTCATTTTAAGAAGAACTGAGTATCTTTCTCCCTCTGCTCTCATATCTTCGTCTTCGTATTCATAAAACCACTTAATATTAATTTTATTATCTTTAGATTTTTCTTTCAACATTGAGATTAGTATTGCCAATTGCTTAGAAGTAGATGTGTTAAAATATTCAAATCGAAACTCTATATTTGTAACATCTAAAGGTGAGCCGTCAAAATATTCTTTAAACCAGTCTAATATTGGTTTATAAAATATCATTGCATTTTCCGACCAAGAAGTACCAACTATCTGAAATACACCTTTTTCTTTATTTAATATTATGGCTGGCGTTTCTTCGGTTTTTTTTAATATTAATCGTTCAATCATTTTATATTGTATGGTTGAGTCCACTCCGAAAAGCCTCTTTTTGCCAAACTCAGCGTTATAAATATTTTTTCAATCCTCATTATCAATAAGATAACTGCGGTTAAAAAAAGATTTATGCCTTGATTTTGACAAAAATAGACTTCTCGGAGTGGACTCATGGTTATGAAGTTTGAAATGTAATTTTTAAATAAAAAAAGGAATACTCTTCATTTACTTTTGTGAATTTATAATCAATATTATTTTTACTTTTTTGTTTCATTTCTATAAATCCTAAGCCACCTCCACCTTTTTTTGTTGTTGCAGCAAAGTCAAATAAAGTTTCATTATAATAATTTTCAACACCCTCTTCGTTTAAACTATTAATATAACTTAATTTTTCATCTAAAGAAGCGATGCTTTTATTTGAAATATAATTTATTGTGTTTAAAGCAAAAAAAGTTTTGTCTCGGCTGATAAAAAATACTCCTTGATGTCCTTTTTCTTTTGTTTCAATTGGGTATCCATGATGAATTATATTTTGTAATAATTCAACCATTGTGCTAATAACTTTTTTCTTAAACACTAATTTTCCTTTCATTTGCCCACCAAGTATTGATATTAGGCTCAATAAACTTGATTGGTCAAAAATGCTACTATATATTAACAGAATATTTTGCTTATTTATTATGTTATGTATCTTTTTTATGTAGTCAAAAGAAAAAATATTATTAGCAGGTAATTCATTACTTGCATTGGGATTTGTGTTTATGTATGTGTGCATGTAAAAGAACGAAAACTCATCATTTATTTTATTAAAATCATAAAATAGTTTATTTCCAGCCTTTCTTGCAATTTCTATTAAGCCTAAGCCTGCACCACCTTTTTCCGAAATTTTGCCATCACTTAATATTTCTCTATAAAATTTTGTAAGTGCTTCTTTATCTAAGCTATTTACTTTATTTAATTTTTGTTGTAGGTCTTCTATTTTATCATTTTCAATAATATTTCCTGTTGTAACAAAATAAATACCTTCATTTTTTTGAATAGTAAAAATAGCTCTTAGTTCGGGGTGTGTCTCAGGAGCGTCTTGATGTCTGGTAATATTTTGGATACTTTCTACCATTATATGAAAAACACGTTTTTTTGTTCGTGATTTTATTCCAGAGCGTCCTATATTTTTTTCGGCAAGCGAGAGTATAAAGTGTGAAATGTCGTTAGAAAATTCGCCTCTATATATATAATTCAAATCATCTTTATTTGTTGTTTCTATTAAGTTGTAAAGAAATTTGCTATCTGTTGTATTTTCGTTGTGATTTCCCATTTAAGAAAATATTTTATTTAAGTTAATGGTAAGTAAGTGTTTTTTTAGTTTGTTTTCTGCTGACAATTAATAATTTAACAAAATTAAATAGAAAAAAAATTCTTTTTTGTAAAATAAAAAGTTAGAACAACAAAATTACAGAATTATTGCTAATATAGTGCCAAACTATCTTTTTTTTCTGCGTTTTTCACGAGTGCCAATTTCTGCGTTACTTTTGAAATTTTAAAATGCTCATTTACAGAGGTAAACTTCAATTCTGAAATTTCAAAAAAGCCTTGAACTTGACACTCGTGAAAAACGCCTTTTTTTCTATATTGGAATGTAATTTTACTAAAACAAATGCAAAAATAACAAAAAGTATCTTTTTTTTTACTATTTATTTGTTTTTTATTTTTTTTTATTGTAAATTGCGTGCAGAAACTTTTTGGAATGATTACGAAATAAGTTATAATGGTTAGGCGAAGTTATTTTGTTTTTTAACAATCTTACAAAATATGCGAATAGCCAAGCTATTTAAGAATTTTTTAAGGTTGATAAAAGGCAAAAGAACAAGCATAATTGTTATAAGTTATTTTGTAATCATTCCTAAAGGTTTTTATTTTGTTATGTGAGAGTTCTGGATTTATTCAGGACTCTTTTTTTTGCGTTTTTCACGAGTACCAAGTGCCTATCGGCATCGTTACTTTTGAAATTTAAAAATGCTCATTTACAAAAGCAAACTTCAATTCTGAAATTTCAAAAAAGCTTTGAACTTGACACTCGTGAAAAACGCCCTTTTTTTCATATATGAAATTTCACTCCAATAACAAGAATATCGTCTATCTGTCTAGTAGAGCCTTTCCAGTCTTCCAGAGTGTCTGTTAGTATTCGTTTTTGGTTCAGCATTTTTTCTTTATGAATATCCAAAAGAGTTTGTTTAAGTCGTTTTTTCATGAATTTTCTATCTTTTTCACCTCCTGGTTGGTCTGCATAACCATCAGAAAAAAGATAAATAACATCGTTGTCTTCTAATTTTATTATCGTGCTTTCAAATTGTTTTTCTTTAACATAAATAGCAACTGGGTTTCTTGTTGCCTTATATTCAGTTAGTTCATTGTTCCTTATTAAAATTAGAGGATTATTTGCTCCTGCAAAATCCAATTCGTTGGTTTCTGTATTTACTACACAAAGAGCCATGTCCATTCCATCTTTAGAGTCTCCAAAATCACTACTTTGTTTGAGCGATATTTTAATTTGATTTCTTAAAGCCTCCAAAACTTCGTTTGCTTTAGTTATGTCGTTTCGTTGCACAATTTCGTTAAGCAAAGAAATTCCGAGCATACTAACAAAAGCTCCTGGAACACCGTGTCCTGTGCAATCAGCTGCTGTAAAAACAATATATTTGTTTACTTTTTTTGCCCAGAAAAAATCGCCACTAACAACATGCAAAGGTTTAAATAAAACAAAAGAGTCTCCAAGAAGTGTATTTAATGAAACTTCTGTTGGCATTGCAGCTTGCTGAATTCTTTTTGCATATTTTATACTATCGGTTATTTGCTGATGGATTACTTCTATCTTTTCTTTTTGTTCTTGTAACATATCTCGTTGAGCAATAATCTCTTCATTTGCTTGTTCAAGCTCGGTGTTTTTTGATTGTATAAGAATGTTGTCTTTCTTTTTTCGTTGATAATTACGGAAACTTATAATTGCTAAAACTATCATCAATAAAAAACCTATAATAAAAGCTATTAACTGGATATTTCGTTTTTTGGCTTCTGCATCTTTTTTTTCTATCAATAAATCTTGTTTTTCTATTTCCTGTTCCTTTTTTTCTGTTTGATAAATAGCCTCCATCTCTTCTATGGCTTTGGTTTTTTCGGTATTAAAAAGGCTATCTTTTGTTGATATAAATTTTTGAGAATATTGGTAGGCTAATTCAAAATTATTTAGACCCGAATAAATTTTGCTTATTATTCTGTAAGCATCGTTCATGTCTGGTAGTGCGTTCATAGATTCTGCTAAACTTAGAGATTCCAATGCGTATTCTAGTGCTAATTTGTAATTTGCATTTTTTTGCGATAGGTTTTGTGTAGAATCACTCAATCCACAATAGACTTCTGCTAAGCCTTTTAGATTTTCTACTTTGGCTTTTTTATCATTAAATTTTTCTATAAAGGGGGTAGATTTTTCGTAATATTGTAATGCAAGATTAAAGTTATTCATTTTTTTATAAATATCTGCAATATTTACATAACAGTATAACATTCCTCGTTCTGTATTTACTTTTTCAAATAAATTTAAGGCTTTGGTAAAATGCTTTAGTGCTTTTTTATATTTTTTTTGTTCTTTATATACCTTACCTATGCTTATATTTGCTCCACCAATTGAGTTTGTGTCTTTTAACGAAATATTTATTTCTAACGATTTTTCAAAATATTCTAATGCTTTGTCTAAGTTTTTTTGTTTTTTATGAATCAGCCCAATATTATTTAAACAAAAAGATGTTCCTCTTTTTATATTTGCCTTCTCGCAAAGCAGTAGTGATTCTTGATAATATTCCAATGCCTTATCGTAGTTTCCTAATCTTTTGTAAATTAATCCAAAATTATTTAGCCCCTGTGCAATTTTGTTTGTATCAGCAAGTTCTCGGCTTATGTCTAATGATTTTGTATAATATTTCAGAGCTTTTTCGTATTCTCCTTGTTTCTCATAAATAAAACCAATACTTAAATTCGCAGAAGATATGTTTTTTTTGTCACGCTTTTTTTTGTTATCAATTTTTTCACCTAGTAGATTTGCTTTTTCATAAAATTCAATTGCCGTTTCATTATTGTTAGTTTCTTTATGAAAATTTGCAATATACATTAAAACATTTAATTCAAATTTCTGATTTTTAATCTCTTTTGAAAAAGAAAGGGCTTTGTTGTAATAGAAAATTACAGAGTCATCAGAGTTATATTCGTTCCCTATTTTTATAAGCAAATTAATTTTAGATGTATCAATATTCTCTTCTTGCAAAATTTGTTTTAAAGAGTCTATTGTGTTTTGTCCAAAACTAAAATTCACAAAAAGTGAGATTATTAATATTAAAAAAAGTTTTTTTTTCATTTGTTTTATTCGTGTATTTTTAAGTTGAGAAAATCATAGGGGGACTTATAAAAAACAAACCTATGCGTTACTCAAAAAAAACATTTATAAGGGGCGATTTCATTTGAGTGTGTATACTATAGTGAATTAGGTTTTCGGATTTTTCAATTGCCCCGTCCTTTAGGTCGGGGATATGTAAAATAAGATGAATGAGGGCTTTAGTCCTTTACTAAAACAATATATAAAATCCGAAAACCTTATTCACTTGAGTATAACATATTGGGGGAGTGTTACAAGTTGCAGGTTTCGCAAAGCGAAAGAAAAATGGTTGTTTTTTATGAAAAAATCAAATCATAATTATAATAAATCATAATTTATAATCGCATTGCGAAACCTGTAACCAAACTCCCCCAATATGTTACACACTCATTTCATTTGTAAAAGATCAAAAAATTCTAGTATTTGACACTTCTGAAAAATATCTCTACCTCAGTGCCATTTCTACTACTTTTAAAAAGTGTGAAATTTTATAAGGTTTTTTTATCCAAGCAGATATACCAACAGTTTCAGCTTTTTTCTTTTTTTCTTCACTTTTATCGGAGCTTAATACTAAAGCTGGAATTTGGCTATATCTATTAATTAATCTAATTTGTCTTATCATTTCTGCACCGTCAATATCTGGCATATTATAGTCTGCAACAACAAGGTCTATATCATTTTCCGGATTTTTTGCTATTTTCAATCCTTCCATTCCATTTTTTGCTTTTATAATATTGTAATTTGCATTTTTGAGGGTAAGACCTACAACATAAGTGTTTGTTTCAAAGTCATCTACAACGAGGATAGTCTTTTTTCCTTGTTTCTTTTGCACCCTTTTTGCACTATTGGAATAAAAGATTCTGCTTTTTGGGTTTTCAAAAATCTCTCTAAAAACATCTTTATTGTTACTTAGTTTTAATAAATGTCCTCTTGCACCCATGTTTATAAAACTTCTGGCTTTTCCTGGATCATTTTTTAAACTAAGCCCAATTATTATAATGTAAGGATATTTAGATAATACTTTTTTAACTAATTCAACAGCATCAATATCAGGCAAATCTAATTCTGTAATTATTATACTTGGAATAATATTATCGTCAAAATAATTAAATAATTCTTTTGAGTTATTTGCTTCTCCAATAATTTTAGTGTTAGGAAATACTGAAATTAATTTTCTTACAGTATTTCTAAAAAAAACTTGATTATCTAATAGAATAATATTTTGTGTCATTTTTCTTTTTTTGTGAATATTAAATTTTAAAAAAATATCAGTTCAAATTTTATACCTTAAACTTTCAGGAAAATTAAATTTAAAATTTCCTGAATTTGTGAAAATGTAACATGTTCATTTCAAGTAGATTGTTTTTAATTTAATGCTATAAAACTTTTTGGCGTTTTTCACGAGTATCAAGTTCAAGGCTTTTTTGAAATTTTAGAATTGAAGTTTACTTCTGTAAATGAGTATTTTAAAATTTCAAAAGTAACGACGAAATTGGCACTCGTGAAAAACGCCAACTTTTTTTATACTTTTAATTGTGAGCCTGCTCCGATAAGTGTATTTTTGCCAAAATCAAGGCGGATAAAAATTTTATAACCAGAGTTTACTACTGTAAATGAGGAATTTAAAAATTGTATCCAATGCAGAGTTTAGCTAAAAGACGCTTTTCGGAGTGGACTCAATTGTCAATAATTCTCATTTGCTTCATTAAAAAAGAGGCATTTAATTTGCTACTAATTCCATTTTTTAATTTGTAGTCAAAGATAAGATTATTTTTTTCAATCTCAACTTCAAAGCAGAAATTTTTTATTTTTTCACCATATTCGTCTTGTAATTTTCCGAGGATAAGGTCGTGAGTAGCAATTATTCCAGATGATTTATAATTTAATAATTTTTCTATATATTTTTTTGAACCTTCGTGTTTGTCTTTTGAATTTGTTCCTCGTAAAATTTCGTCTAATAAAATAAAGACTTCCTTACCTGATTCTAAATCTTCAATAATTTCTTTGAGACGTTTTAGTTCGGCATAAAAATACGATTCGTTTTTAAAAAGCGAATCCGAAATTTTTATTCGTGTGCGAATATTTACTGGATAAAATTCAAATTTTGAGGCAATTACAGGAGAACCAGCCATTGCCAAAATAAGATTTACTCCTATGGTTCGTAAAAACGTGCTTTTTCCTGCCATATTTGCCCCAGTAACAATATTAAACTGATGAAAATCAGATATTTCAAAATCATTATTTACACGTTCATTTTCGGGAATAAGTGGGTGTCCCATGTCTTTTGCATTGATAACAAAATTATCTGTATTGCATTCTGGAAAACAAATATTCTCGGAATTATTGTAGCCAAAAGTAGCAATACTTTGGAGAGCATCAAATTTGCCAAGAGCTTCAAACCAAGCTTGAAAAACAGTTTTATTGGCTTTTTTCCATTTTTCTAAACGAATAATAACCCAAAAATCAAATAAAAACAATCCATTTAGAATAAAAGTTAGAAAAACGTTAAATCTTGTATCAAAAGCATTTAGAATTTTTATTAATTTGCGAATTTGCGAATTTGCAGAAATATTATTTTCAAATAATTTTTGTTGTAAAACTTGTAAATCTTTTGACTTAAATTGTTTATTTTCAATTAATTCTAGTTGCTTTATGTATTTTTCTAACAGTTTTGTTTTTTTTGATAAAATATTATGAACTTCTTTTATTTTTTTGTAATAAATAGCAAGCACTCCAAGATTTAGAAGAAAAGAAATTCCCCATAAACTTGCGTATTCTGGCTTAAAAAAAGACAAAATTATTAGTAAAAAAGTAATTGCGGGCAAAACAATTTTTAGAATATTAAAAACTTTATTTTCCGAAAAGGTATTTGGCGAGCTTATCCATTCTATCAAGCCGTCTTTGTCTTTTACTGGGTCGTTTTCCAGCATTCCAAATGCCTGAAATTTTTGTCGCAAATCATGTTCTTGCATAAGTTCTTTTACTGCGGTTTGACGGCTTTCTATTTTTTGTTTTTCAAAAGTGGGAATTTTCAACCAATTTACAAGTTTTTTTATTCCATAGCTTGTTGATGTTCTATTAATATACTGAAATAAAGAATGTTCACCTATTAAATCTAAATCATAAATATATGGGTGATTAAAATCTAAAAAATCGTTACCCTCATATTTTTCAGAATATTTAAAATCCAGAAAATCAAGCTCATCTTCATTTATTTTTATTAGATTTGTGTAAAATTTATTTTTATTTTTCAGATTAACATGATATTTTAATAATCCAAAAAAAGTTATCATTAAAATTGAAGAAACAATAATTCCAATATTTATAAGTTCCTTATTAATAAAGAAAAACAATAAAAAGATAGAGCTAACAAAAGCAAAAAATCTAAAAATAGATACTATTTTTTGTCGTTTTTTTATAAAACTTGAAATTTCGGTGTATTTTTTTATGTTGTTTTTATACATTTTATGTGTTTTATGTGTTTTTAATAATTCACAAAAATAAAAATAATTCGGTTTTTTTTTATAAAAATAAAATAATTTATAAAAAAATAACATATCTTTGTAGTGGAATATTGATTTCTCATTTTTAACACTTCATTTAACACATGCAATACGCACCATTAGACAACCAAGTAGCTTTTAAACATGCTTTTACAAATAAATTGGTCTTCGAGCAATTTATCAACGATTTTTTTGACCTAAATATTTCGG
>JAOZQN010000083.1:9900-15549 GCA_029932195.1 Bacteroidales bacterium
GCGAAATGCTTATAAGAGAAAATATTAGCGGAGAGACTTTAACAAAAATAAAACAGGCAGAGGGAGCAAGAATAGTTATGCAAAAACAATATGAAAAAGGCTTAAAGAAAGGAGAAAAAAAACTACAAGAAGAGAAAGAAAAACGAATAAAAGCAGAGCAAGAAAAAATAAAAGCAGAGCAAGAAAAAACAGAAGCGAAATTAGAAACTCTAATTTTTAAGTCATATTTTTCAGAAAAAAAGACTATTCAGCAAATAATTGAAATAACAAAACGAGACGAAAAATACATAAAAAAAATAATTGGAATTTAATTTTTTATAAATTTTAGATGATTGATCAAATAAAAATTTTACCCGATAATATTGCTAATCAAATAGCAGCAGGAGAGGTTATTCAACGACCAGCTTCTGTAATTAAAGAACTTGTAGAGAATGCAGTAGATGCTAAAAGTGAGAATATTACTGTAAATGTAAAAGATGCAGGAAAAACACTTATCCAAATTATAGATAACGGCTCAGGAATGTCGGAAACTGATGCAAGAATAGCTTTTGAGAGACATTCTACTTCTAAGATTTCTACAACAGAAGATTTATTTAATATTCACACCAAAGGGTTTAGAGGTGAGGCACTTGCATCAATTGCCTCTATTGCACAAGTGGAGTTAAAAACCAAAAGAGAGTCCGACGAAATGGGAACTCAAATAGAAATTAGTGGCTCTGAATTTGTTGAGCAAAAAGATGTAGTTTGTAAAACTGGTAGCACTTTTTCTGTTAAAAATTTATTTTTTAATGTGCCTGCACGTCGTCGATTTTTAAAAGCCGATGCCACTGAATTAAGGCATATTATAAAAGAATTTATCCGAATAACAATTTCGCATACCGAAGTTGCTTTTTCATTGCATCATAATAATACTCCCGTTTATAACTTGCCAAAAGGAAACTTAAAACAACGACTTATTGACTTGTTTGGCAATAATATAAGCAAACAATTGGTGAAAATTTCTACGGAAACGAGTATAGTGAAAATTTATGGTTTTATTGGTAAACCAGAACTTGCAAAGAAAAAAACAGGGGAGCAATTCTTTTTTGTGAATAATAGATTTATGAAATCGGCTTATTTCAATAAGGCTATAAGTCTGGCATATAGCAATTTATTGCCAAAAGATGCCAAACCAAGTTATTTTATATTTTTTGAAATTTCGCCCAAACTTATTGATATAAATATTCACCCAACCAAAACGGAAATAAATTTTGAAGATGGAAATTCTATTTTTCAAATTTTACTTACTTCTGTAAAAAGTGTGTTATCCAAACATAATGTTGTGCCATCTATAGATTTTGATAATGAGGGTTTTGTGGAAGTAAAGAATACTAAAAATGATATAAATATTCCACAACAACCAGAAATTGATATTGACTTAGATTATAATCCTTTTAACGAATCAAAAGAAAATAAAACATATAATTATCATGAAAAAATATCATCTTACAAAGAGCAAAGTAACGATTTAGAAAACTGGGACAAGGCTTTTGAAATTATCAGAAATAAACAGACTGACTTTATTCCAGAAACAGAGAATTTGGAGGCAAATAATTCTAATATTCTTGGCGTAAAATCCAAATACATAGTTACAACCGTAAAATCGGGAATAATGTTTATTGACCAAAAATTGGCTCACGAAAGAATTTTATACGACGATTTTTATTTGAAAATTCAGACTACTTTTGAAAACTCTCAGCAAACTTTATTTCCTATAAAAATTAACTTTTCGGCAGAAGAGCTAATCATTTTTGATAAGATTTATGTAGAATTATTATCAATTGGCTTTAAATTTATAAAAATAGATAATAATAATTTTGAAATAACAGGAATACCAACATTTTTGGAGGTAAGCAAATCATCAGAAATTATAGAAAATTTTATTGAGCAAACCAAACATTATAAATTTGATATTCAGGCAGAAATAAAAGAAAAAATTGTAATTTCATTAGCAAAATCTGCCGCAATATCACACAGCAGACAGTTGAATAATATGGAAATGAGAGGTCTAATAGATAAATTATTTGCCTCACAATCACCAAATTACACGGCAGACGGGAGATTAATTGTCTCAATAATGAAATTTGATGAAATAGAAAATAGATTTTAAAAACTATGGTTTATAGTTACTGATATTATTTCTAACAACAAAATAATTTTGGAACTTGCCTAATTTTTGCAATCCGAATGCTCCACAATGATGTGATATGTTTCATATCGAATATGGCTTTGAACACCCTTTTTCAGGGTGTTTCAAAGCTACTGTTATGCACATTTATCATGCTGGTTTTAAATGTGTTATTGAAAACATAATGTTTTTCTATGTAAATCACGTTGAAAATTATAAATAAATTGGTCTTGTCATGCAACGGGGACCACCTGTTCCTTTTACTAATTCACTACCAACAATTTTTGAAACATTATGGTATTTATCTAATTCTATATTTGTTTGTTCTGACATATCATATGCAATAATTTCATTTTTTCCACTACAAAATATATTACATGCTTGTTTATAAATGGAAGACGGAATATCTACTTCAATTATTTTGTAATTATTCGATTTGAATAATTCAACTATATCAATATTTTCTGTATTGTTTTTTGCTAATTTCGTTGCTGATAAAATACTATCTTTTTGTAAAACTATCAAATTATTTGAAGTTGGCACACAACATCCGTCAAGATTAATTCTCCATTTAGCCAAATTTAGTCCAATAATTTCATCCACAATTCCTTTATTCACAAGTGTATTCCTTAAAAACTCCAAAGTAGAATAAGTCGTCCTTCGTCCATATCCAATTAGCAATACTTTTTTATTATCATAAGTAAATGGAATAACATCACCGCCTTCAATAATTAAATCAGGTGGTATATTTATAATTTTTTTTAATCCTATTTCTTTTGCAATTAAATCCATAATTGTCGGTTCACAATTTCTAATATCTGTGCCCATATTACAGAGAAAGTATCCACCGTTTACCCAAGGCAATGTAATCATTGCATCACGTGTATAAACGAAATTAGGATTATTATTAAAAAAATCTTTAAATTTATTAATCGTTTTCTTTGATAAAATATCGGTAATATATTTTACATTTAATTTTAAGGCAATTAGCTTTTCTATAAATTTATCATGTTGATTTTTAAATAATTCAATTTTGGGTATTTCCCTGAACAAAAAATTTTGTAAATTTTTCTCGTTTCCTTTAATAAATTTAAAATTCCCAAATTCAATCGGGTTGTGAACTATTACAATATCTGGTGTTTGATTAAATTCAGCTTTCATTATTCAAATTTATCTATTTTTGTGTGTATCACCCAATATTATTGTGAGTGTGCGGATTATAAAGTCAGTCTTTTTTTTGGACAATTCCAAATTAGAAATAACTCTTTTATTTTATTATTTTAAATTCTACTCGTCTGTTTAGTTGTCTTCCATCGTCTGTGTTGTTGCTTGCTATTGGCTCATTAAATGATGCTCCTCTATATTTTAGCCTGTTTTTATCAATTTTTTTATTGATAAGATAATCCACTACAGATTTTGCTCTACTTTCTGATAATTTTTGATTATATTGCTCCGAACCTTTATTATCTGTATGCCCAGAAATTTCAATATTCAGTTTGGGATTTTCGTTCATAAAACTAACTAATTTTCCAAGTTCGTAAAAAGACTCTTTTTTCAAAGTGCTTTTATCAAAATCAAAAAATATGTTTTTAAGCACAATTTTAGAGCCTTCTTCTATTGGAAAAAGTGGAATATCTTTTGTAACTTTTTGATATGTTTGTGATTCTGGCAAGTCAAAATTTTCGGAATGAAATAAATAGCCAACAGCTTTTATTGCCATTCCATAATTTTTACCCGAAGGCAAAGTTACAAGATATTTTCCTGTTTTACTATTAGATGTAGTTTCTAAAACAATCTCATTTTTCTCATTATCAAATACTTGAATTACAGTTTCTACTGGTTCTAATGTATTATTATCAAAAACTTTACCTGTAACAAGAGTAAGATTTACAGTTTTTATTTCTTCGGCAACTTCCAAAGACGACTCCGAAGTTGTGTTTTCGTCTGTTGCAATAAGATTGTCGTCGCCGTTTTGAAATGTAGCTTTTTGTGGGGCAAAATTAATTTTATAAATATCCGTAAAGCCTTTTCCGTCTTCCCTAATACTTGAATAATAACCCGTTTTACCATCTGCCGAAAGCACAAAATAAACATCATTATCAGGAGTATTTATTGGATAACCCAAGTTTTGCGGTTCTGTCCAAGTATTATTACTTTTTAGAGTAGATTTAAAAATATCGTATCCTCCAATAGAGTTATGTCCTTTTGAACTGAAATATAGAGTTTTACCGTCTGGGTGCATAAAAACACCATCCTCATCGTATTTGGAATTTATTACATCGCTTAATTTGTTTGCTTTTTGCCATATTCCGTTTATTTTTTCACTAACAAAAATATCACCATTACTTGTTTCTACATCATTTGTCTTTCCTCTTATAAAATAGATTTTGTTGCCATCAAAAGAAAAACAAGCCGAATTTTCTATTTTTTCGCTATTTATTACTTCGGGCAAAAGTTCTGGTGATGTCCATTTATCTCCTTTGAGATTACAAATATAAATATCTCCGGCTTTATACATAAGCATAGATTGACCGTCTGACGATAACCCTACCGTTGCATCGTGATATTTAGAATTTAGTGGTTTGCCAATATTAAATGGCTCTTCCCATTCATTTTTTTTGTTATAAGAAATAAAAATATCTTCATAAAATTGTCCATCACGATTGTCTTTTAGTCCTCCAATAACAAGTTCTCGCCGTGAAGTAAATACCAAAACAGACTCATCGGCAGAAATTACAGGGCAATAATCTGGATAAGGAGAGTTTATATTTGACATATTAGTTATTATCACATTCTCAGGATTTTCATATAGAATTTTACCTGCCTTACATTCAGTTATTTTTTTAGAGATTTGAGCATCTTTGTTTGGCAAATTATTTTTTTGCAAAAAAGTTTTATATTTATCCAAAAATTCAATTGATTTATCAAACATATAATTTTGCTGATAAGCCAAAGCCAAATTCCAAAGAATATCGTCTGATATATTTGGTTTCATTTCGTAGGCTTGTTCCAAGTAATACATTGATTTTGGCTTGTAAATAGAATATAAATAACAAATTCCGATTTTATAATTCAATTCTGCATTTTCAGGATTATACTCATAAGCATAGTTGTAAGTTTCCAAAGCCTGCAAAAAACCGCCTCTTGTCATTTTTTTGTAATGTTTGTTTCCTAATTTTACATCACTCCATGCCAAATTGAATCCTTTTTTGTCTATTTTGAACTCTTCTTTAACTATTTCTACGTTTTGTTGTGCCTTTAAACTACCTATTATTAAGATAGTAGCAAATATTAAAATAATTTTATTTTTCATAGTATTAAAATTTTATTCTATATTAAAACAGTATAATATGCTTATTTTTACTTGTTTGTAAATAATTTTTAATTTAATGTTTTAAGCAAATTTTGTATCTCTAATATTAGTAACAATTTACTGAAGTTTCTGACTTTCTAAATCGGTGATAATAAAATTGTTAGAAATA
>JAOZQN010000609.1 GCA_029932195.1 Bacteroidales bacterium
TGACAACATATATCTACCATATTTATATGCAACGTCCTAAAATAGAGAGTGTTTTCAAGTTTATAAAAAAAGAACTAGGTTGGGAGAAATTTCAAGTCCGAGACTACGAAAGCATCAAAAATATTATTGTGCTTGCTTTTTTTATCGGAGCTTATTTTTACGAAATAGAAGATGAATTAATAGATAATCAATATGCCACTTGGATAGCAGAACTGGGAGGGGGCAAAGGTGTCGTTTCTTTGCATTTTTTTATGGACGGATTAAAAATATTACTTTTATATTCTTATTTACAGAACTTTATGAAAGAAAAAGGTTTGACGATAGAAGATATTCAGAAGGCTACAAAAATGTTTACATTGGAGTGAGAAAAAGTTTTCCCGACTTTTCAGTATATTTGAAAAATATTCGTAATTAATGACTAACAATATTTATATTGTTTCTTTACAAAAAAAATACCAAATAGCTTTTTTTGTTATAAAATCATTTTTCATAAACAAAAAATAAATATCTAAAATTAAATATTTTTATATGTTTTTTTATAAAAACTCCTAAGTCTTAAAGACTTAGGAGTTTTTTAATACTTATAAATCAACTAAATCTCATCAATTATTTTGTTCAAAGTTTTGCTCGGACGCATAGCTTTTTCCGTTTTTACTTTATCAGATAAATAATATCCGCCAATATCTGTGGCTTTGCCTTCTGCTGCTGCAATTTCTTTAAGAATTGCTGTCTCATTATTTTTCAGTTTTTTAGCAACTTCTGCAAATTTAACTTTAAGACCTTTGTCTGCATCTTGCAACGACAAGGCTTCTGCCCAATATTGTGCAAGGAAAAAATGCGTTCCTCTGTTATCCAATTCTCCCGCTTTGCGTGAAGGCGATTTTTTGTTATCCAAATATTTTGCTACACCTTTATCAAGAGTTTCTGCTAAAATTTTTGCTTTTGGATTGTCAAAATTATTTGCCAAATGTTCCAAAGAAACAGTTAAAGCCAAAAATTCACCAAGCGAATCCCAACGTAGATGTCCCTCTTTTACAAATTGTTCCACATGTTTTGGGGCAGAACCACCAGCACCTGTTTCAAATAGTCCTCCACCTGACAAAAGTGGAACTATCGATAACATTTTAGCACTTGTTCCAAGTTCCAAAATAGGAAATAAATCTGTTAAATAATCTCTCAAAACATTTCCAGTTACCGAAATTGTATCTTTTCCAGCTTTTACTCTTGGCAAAGTAAACTTCATAGCATCAACTGGCGACATTATTTTGATTTCCAAACCATTAATATCATGATTTTTCAAATATTTTTCCACTTTATTGATAAGTTCTACATCATGTGCTCTATTTTTATCTAACCAGAAAATAGCTGGCGAACCAGTTGCACGTGAACGACTTACAGCAAGTTTTACCCAGTCTTGAATTGGTAAATCTTTTGCTTGGCAAGCTCTCCAAATATCACCTTTTTCTACTTTATGCTCCATGATAATATTCCCAACTTTATCCATAACTCTCATAAAGCCAGCTGATTTCATTTCAAATGTTTTGTCATGCGAGCCGTATTCTTCTGCTTTTTGTGCCATCAAACCTACGTTTGAAACATTGCCCATTGTGGCTGGGTCAAAAGCTCCATTTTCTCTACAAAAAGTTACAGCTTCTTGATAAAAAGTAGCATAACTTGTATCAGGAATAACTGCTTTTGTATCTTGCAATTTGCCTTCTGGATTCCACATTTTACCCGAATCACGAATTACATTTGGCATAGATGCGTCAATAATAACGTCGTTACTGGCATGAAGATTTGTAATTCCTTTGTCGGAATCTACCATTGCAAGTGCTGGTCTTTTTGTATAAACGGCTTGAATATCAGCTTCTATTTCTGCTTGTTTGTCTTTTGGAAGACTTTTAATTTTTGTATATAAATCGCCCAAACCAAGATTTGGATTTATTCCAATTTCGTTAAAAGTGTTTGCGTATTTTTCAAAAACATCTTTAAAATAAACCGAAACAAAATGTCCAAACATTATTGGGTCAGATATTTTCATCATCGTAGCTTTTAGATGAACCGAAAATAACATATTATTTTCTTTTGCATCTTTAAGTTCTGTTTCAATAAAATCTCTTAAATATTTGGCACTCAAAAATGTTCCGTCTAAAACTTCTCCTGCTTGCAAAGACATTTTATCTTTTAGAACAGTAATATTTCCGTTTTCTTCTACAAATTCAATTTTAAGGTCTTGATTTTTAGGTATTGTTACCGATTTTTCATTTGCGAAAAAATCATTTCCGCCCATGTGTGCTACTTCCGTTTTTGAGTCGGCAGACCAAGCTCCGAGTTTTTTAGGATTTTTTTGAGCATATTTTTTCACCGATGGTGCTACTCTTCTGTCAGAGTTTCCTTCTCTCAATACTGGATTTACTGCACTTCCAAGAACTTTTGCAAATCTTGCATTTATTTCTTTCTCTGCATCTGTTTTTGGATCTTCCGGATAATCAGGAATTTTGTATCCTTTGCTTTGTAGTTCTTTTATTGCAGCTTTAAGCTGTGGAATTGAAGCACTTACATTTGGAAGTTTAATAATATTTGCCTCTGCTTTTTTCACCAATTCACCAAGATAAGCAAGTTCGTCGGTCATTTTTTGCTTATCGGTTAAATTTTCAGGAAAAGTAGAGATAATTCTTGCTGCAAACGAAATATCTCGTGTTTCTACTGTTACTTCTGCTTTTTTTGTAAACGCATTAACAATTGGTAATAAGGAATATGTCGCCAATGCTGGGGCTTCGTCAACTCCTGTGTAGATAATCTTTGCCATTTTCATTAATTAATTAGTTGTTTTATTATCAGTATTTTAATAATATTTACAAAGGCAAAAATACTGCATTATATTTAATATAACAAATTTAATTGATAAAAAAAAGATGTTTTAGAATTTTAAATTAGTGTCTGGACGGAAATAGATAACAATTTATATATCAAATAAATACAAGGCTAAATCAATTTGAATGTTTAAAAACAAAAAAAGATAAAACACTGATAATCACGGTGTAAAAAAAACAGACAATGCTATAAGTTTGTAAAATACAAAACATTCAAACCAATTTAACAAGATAACACACTGTATGATTGCTTATTACCTATTTCCGTCCAGAGACAAATTAGCTACCACCTAATAACTAAATAAACTAAAAAAATTGGTGTTTTTCACGAGCGTCAAACTCAAAGCTTTTTTATAATTTAAAAACCCTCATTAATTGATTAATTAATGAGGGTTTTAATATTTCAAAAACAACATACTGTTAGGCATGGCACTCATGAAAAACATCAAAACTTTTTATTTACTATAAATTAGTTTTCGGCTCACATTGAAAAGTTGAGGAGGAGTAATTACGAACCGTATCAAAAAGTTAGAAATTACTCTAAATTTTACAACCCGTATGCTCTACAATGATATTGATATGTTTTTTATAATCGGGATATAACGGCAGATTTCTCCACCAGTCCCCCCGCAGCCCCGAACGAACAGAACTACCGTATCCGGTTCCTCAGGTTGTTGTTAGTTGCCTTTATTATCGTTGCATTTTACG
>JAOZQN010000610.1 GCA_029932195.1 Bacteroidales bacterium
TATTAGGATTTTCAAGTTCTCTAACAGTAGATTTTTCTGTTGATTGAGTTTCGGTTGTTTGTGAAGTTGTATTTACTTCTACTTCTCGGTTAGAGTTTGTTGAGTTTGAGTGTTTTTCAAGCGATTCAGATAATGAATTTACATTTTTATCTCGACTAGCCGCTGTATTTGTTACACTTTGGTCGCTTGTAAAACCTTCTCGGTCGTAACTAAATCCAGCACTTACTTTAACTAATCCTCCAATAAGTCCTGATGCAGTTACAGCAGTAGAAATATTATTTGTAACATCGTGTTGATGCGATGTTGTTTCTGATTCAGAATAAGAACTTGCAATATTTGATTCCTCGGATAATGTATCTTCAAATTCCGAAGCACTATTTTCTGAAAATGAATCCATAATATTTTCGGAACGAGATTTTGTTTCTGTTTTTTCGTGGAAAGATTTTACTGAAATCGTTGTTTTTTCGCCAGGCAAAAGACTAAAAGTGTTAATTGTTTTTCCTGCACCATAATCACCAAGATATGAAGCTGTTTTGTATTCTTCAATAATGAAAAGCATTGGAAAACATTCGCCAGTTCTTGGTCTTTTTATAAAATTTAATTTTTTCTGAAATTTTCCAAAACGTTCGTAAACTATTGCAGATTTACCTTGTTTTAATTCATTTGCAACATATTCTAAATCAATACCAAGGTCTTTTGCAACTGTAGTTTTTAGTTTATTAGATACTGAATATTTTTGTTTTTGTAAAACTTCTATTGGTAATTCGGTTACTGTTTTTATGGTTTTACCTTTATCGTCTTCTTGTAAACTTTTCAGAAATGTATTTGTGTTTGCTTTTGATAGGTCAAAAATAAATTCAGAGTTTTTATTTCCATTTTCTATGTCAGTTTCAATCGCTTTTACAAGGTCTTTTACGTCTATTTTTTCAATTTGTTGAAGTTTATTAACAGGTTCTTCTTTTGCTCTATCGTTAAAAAAAACTTCGTTTACATGTAAAATATTTGTTCCGTAAGCTGTAAATGAGGCTTTTTGTGGAATATTATAATTTAAAACTGGAGCTTTATCATCTTCGTTCATATTTAATTCAGAAAAAGGTTTTGAACCTTTAAGACATTCTCGTAAATTTCCCATAATTTGTTTAATTTTTAAAGTTAGTATTTATGTTAATTTGTAATTTATTGTGTTTTTATTTTTTCAAGTTTTGCATATCGTGTATGTGTTTGAGTAGTTTTATTTTTGTGTTGTGGTTTTGAGCGAAGCGAAAAATCACAACACAAAAATAAAATTACTTCAAACACAATGATATACGCTTTATTCTTTTTCTTTTATCAGTTTCAATACGTAAGGTTCTTTTCCAGCAAAGACTATCGGAACTCTTTTAATTTTCTCTAATTCTATTCTGTGTGCAAGTAATGTTTTGTAATATTGTTTTCGTTCTATTTGCTCTATTGCTTCATCTATTTTGTCATTTATTCTGTCAATAAAATCTGTATGTTTTTCATTTTCTTGCTGATTTTCAATTTGTTTAATTTCAATTATTATTCCGTTTTTATTTGAGTTACGTGGTATTAAAACAATATCATACCGTCCTTCACCACTTTCTCTGTTTGAACTGATTATATAATCATCGCTTAAAACGGCAAGCAAACCAAGTGTATAAACATGAAAAAATTGTTCTCCTTGTTTATTTGATGCAGTATCAAAATAACTTAAAGTATCTCCAAGAATTTGTTTAAATCCTATTTCAAAATCAGATAAATTATTGTTTATCAAGTCAGTTGATGTATTTATTAATAAGTCTTGATTAAATTTGTATCTATTTTCTATCCATTCTAAAATTATGTTCGTAAAAACAAATTTAAGCTCATAATTGGGTATTCTAAATTCGTATCTGTTAAGTGAAATCTTTTTGATAGGTGTAATGAAACCACCATTGAATAGTAATGTCCAGATTAGTTCGGTATTATGTTCAAAATCAGGGAATACAAAATTTTCTTTAATTGTTCTGATTATTGATTTATTATTTATTAGTTCTACAACAGCATTTTTAATATTTTCTACTTTTATTCGTTCTTTCAACATACTGTCATTGCTGGTATTTACCCAATATGCTTTAAAACCGTCATTTTTATTTACAATATAGCTAACAATTGACCACGGATTGTATATTTTAGAAATATTACCAAATTTGTAACCGTCATACCATTTTGCAATTTTTTCGTTATCGTCTTGCAAATTAAAATAGCTTAATAATTTTTCAGTTTCTTTCTGTGTAAATCCGAATTTATCTGCAAAATAGGTCGAAGTTATTCCGTAAACTTCAAAATTGTTCCATTCCGAAAATATACTTTCTTTTCCAACACGCATAACACCAGTTAAAAAACCTTTTTTCAAACTGTCTTCGTTACCTTTAAAGGCTTCTCCAAGAAAACTTTGCATAAAACCTATTACTTTTTGATAATACGTTTTATTCTCTTTATCCTCAGATTTTACGGGACTATTTGTATTAGAAAAAGCACTAATAATAGGTGCATCGTATTCATCTACAAGTATTATAACTTTCTCCTTGAAATGACTTTTTAAGTAGTTAGCAAGTTTTAATAAACTATTTTCATATTTTGATTGGTCTGCTGTTTCTAAAATTATATTTTCAAAATTTTGTTTTTCATATATTTCTAATTTGTCTGACTTTAATAAATATTTGTGTTTTTGGTATAATTCAGATATAAGAATTTTAAACTTTTTTTGGCATTTATCCCAGTCTGTTTCTTTTACTTTTTTTAGTGAGATATTTATTACAGGATATTTATTTTGGTGTTTTTCACAAAAATCTTTTTCGTTTGTTATTTCAAATTCGGCAAATAGTTTTTTGCTATCCGGCTTTTGAATATCAAAGAAATGTTCAATCATGGAAAGATTTAATGTTTTTCCAAATCTTTTAGGACGGGGCATTAAAATGGTATAATTTCCATTATCAAAAAACTCTTTTATCAACATTGTCTTATCAACAAAATAACCGTTATCATCTATTATTATTTTGAAATCGGAACTGCCTTTGCGTATTACTTTTTTTAGTTTCATTTTGATAATGATTTATGCGTTTATTTTGTAAATATACATTATATTGTCGTATTTTCAGTGTAGGGTAGGGGCTTTATCGCCCCCCCGATGAACTGTGCGTGAAAGTTTCCCTTCACACAGCTCGAGCATTTCGTAAAGTATCCCGAGTTTGGAATACCCAAATTACCTTTTGAGCCAAAAGTAATTTTTCGCATAGTCATCAGAACGGCTATTTAACCTTTCGGTTTCTATGTGCTTACCTTATTCTTGCGAATAGGTTCAATAGCTTCCATAGATTTGATAGTTCCGCACAATTTTTTGCGTTGAAACACCTGCATGAGACGTCTGCTTGCTTTTGCAATAGGGCAAATTTTGAACCCCTATCCACCTTATTACAAGATGGCATTCGCTTTTTCTGGCATCCTATTACGATGCTTACGGCAGGTAATTGCTTTCGCAATTAATCTTACGGTTATCCTTCCTGCCCTAAAAGACCGAAATCTCCATGAACTTTACATGT
>JAOZQN010000084.1 GCA_029932195.1 Bacteroidales bacterium
AACTCTACTTATCCATTGATATTCAAGTGTTTACAACTCCGAAACTTTAGTTAATTATATTCTTTCCTTATTTTTCTTTTATTATTTTTGTAAATATAAAAGATGCCATAAAAAAGTTGAAAAAAGAAAATAGCATTAATCCTTCTACAATCAAACACATAGAAGATATTGCTTTTAGAGACGAGAGTGGGGTAGTAAAATTAGTTTTGAAGACAGAAAATATTATTTTTATACAATCGGCTGATAACTACATCGAAATAAATTACATAGAAAATAATAACGTATCTAAATTTCTGATAAGAAATTCAATAAAAAAGATAGAAATAAATCTTAATAACACTCCAATTATTCGTTGTCATCGTTCGTATTTAATAAATACCAATAAGATTGAAACCGCAAAAAAAACTTCTTCGGGGTTCAATTTATTCCTAAAACAAGCTCCTAATACAATAATACCCGTTTCTAAAACTTATATCTCGGAATTTCAAAAAATCTTCAAAAAAACTTCAATCTCCTAAAAATCAAGGTATGGTATTAATCATTTTTCACCACAAATTGTGGGATTAACAATGTTTGAACCCAAAAAATATTTTCTTACCACTATATTCTGCTATTCCTCCCTATTGCTTTTTTTATTTATTTTTACTGTGTATTTTTGTAATATCAAGAACAACATTAATATTAACAAAAAACGCCCAAAAAACATTACCAATTATGAAAAGAACAATTTTAACACTAATAGCTTTAACAATTTTTACTATTGTAGGTTTTTCGCAGAATTTAAACAAAAATACTCTTTGCAAAAAATGGTATCTCGAAAAATACGAAGTCTATTGGATTGACTATGAACCAGAAAAACACGAGAAGAACGATTATATTCATTTAAAAAATGATTTGACTTACATAAGTGTAGATGAAGGAGAAATTACAACTGGTAGATGGAACTATTTTGATAAACAAAAATATATCGTTTTTTATAATAATAAAGGAGAAAGTTTGAAGTTTTTTGTAAGTACCTTAAATTCAAATAGTATGGCAGGACGATATGATATTGAAGAAATTGAAGATGTAAAAGTTCACTATAAATTAAAAAAATAATTGGTGGAATTGGGAATTATAAATTAAAAATTAAAAATTGGTTTACACCTTAATTTTCAATTTTTTATAAAAACTTTGTTTTTCAACAAAGTTTTTATAACATAATATGTTGACAATATACAAATGTTGCACGAAAACCTGAAATTATTTAGTGCACCAGCGGTGTAAAATAACGATAGAATTAATTGATAATGTGGGTATTGCACCCCAGCGGGGTGCTATAATTTGCTAACAAAAAGACTTTTGGAACATTACTTATAGCAGTATCAAAAAGTGCTGTAAAAACTAAGTTCTAAAAACAAACCATCTTGATAAACAGTTTTGTCTATCAATACAGTACTGCTATTATACTCAATTTCTCTGTAAAACCAGCCAGTACCTATTTTCCATCGCAAAGTTTGATAAAGTTGCCTATCTAATGCAAGTGAAATATCAAAACCCGAATTGTTAATATAATCGGGATTTTGTATACGAGGAAGCTTTGTTAGTCCATAATCTAGATTAAAACCACTGATAATTAATTCTGTACCAAAATTTAGAAAGGTTTTTTTTCCAATTCTAAAATTTGCGTCTAAACTTAAAGGAGGAAGTAGCTCTATGTTTATTTTTTTGTTGGAAAATGCTATGCTTGCAAGTGGAAATGCTCTTGCTTTTTTATTAATAACATAAACTGCCGAACCTGCACCAAGTTTAAAATTTCCTAACTTTTTTTGAAGATAAAATAGCCCAACCGAATTAAAATCGTCTTTCAACATAAAACTCTCTAAATCAGATGAAACTATCATGTTATAGCTTGCCGTAAAATCCCAATTCATTTTTAATTTTTGAAAAAAGATAATATTTAGTCCAAAATCATGAATAGTGGGTATTTTATAAATATATTCTGGTATTTCAGTAGAAATTCTTGGCATTTCGACATCATCAACAATAGAATTTATTTTAAGATTTGAATAAGAAATTTTAGAAAGTAAAATACTGTTTTGCTTTTTTTTGTCTAAATACCATGCGTAAGATAAATCTGCTTTTAGAGACATAAAAGTTGTTTTTATTCCATTAAGATTATAGCTCTCAGAAATAGGTGCTTGCGGACTTGTAATTTGATAATCAATTCCGAAAAAACGAACTTGATTATCAAAATTTTCGATTGAATCCGTTTTTTTACTTGCATCAGTAAGCTGTTGTGCATAAACACTTAATGAAATAAATAGTGTTAAAATAAATAATATAAATTTCATAGTTTCTAATTTTATCCTGTAATTTTTCGCATTAACAATTCCAAAGGGCCTCGCTTAAATTTCTTTCGCCATAAATGAGAAAAAATGATAAGCAAAATATTAAAAAATAAAGCATAAAAAAACGCAAATTCAATTGAAAAAGCATGCTCTAATTTACCGAAAATAAAGTGTATCCCAAGCATTCCTATAATTATGTGAAAAAAGTAATTGCTAAGTGCCAATTGTCCAGCACTTACAACATGTTTTACAAATATAGTATTTGAAAATTTTTGTCCAATGAAAACTGAAATTGTTATTATAAAAACAGATAGACTTGAAGCTGTAATCATATATAAAAACATTGGTGGCATTGGACTTGTTCCAAATAAAAAATATAATTCTTCTGCTTCTTTGGGCGACAGTGTATTGCCCAAACTAACCAACAATAGAGATATTGCTTTAAAAACTACAAAAATAATAAGAGAACTTATAGCAAATCGATTTCGTTTTTTTGTATTGTTAAAATCAATTCTACCAATCCAAATTCCTATTAATAAAAAAGCTACCCAAGGAAATACTGGGTGAAAACCGTTGAAAAACAAATTTCTGAAAAATCCGTTTACTGTAAAAAAGTCGGTATATTCCAAAGTTGTAAAATTCCAACCTATTTCGTAATTAAAAAATAATAAAGAAACAGAATAGCCTATAATTAACAAACCCGAAATAATTAGTAACCAGCGTTTTGATACGGCAAGTAAAACCACACCAACTGTAAGGTATAAACCGTAGTAATGTAAAATATCGGCAGGCCAAATAAAATAATAACTCAGTCCGACGACAAATAAAAAAGCTGCTCTTTTCAACAAATTTATTTTCACCTGCCTTATTTTAGCTATATCATTTTTTCGTTTTGCACTGTTATACATTAATGTCATTCCAACGCCAGCAAGCATAACAAAAAGTGCAGCTGCTTTACCCGACAACAAATCGATAAGTTGGTATAAAAACGCATCTGTTTCCTGCACCATTACCACTTTAAAATTTACGAATACCATTCCTATTATTGCAAGTCCTCTGGCAAAATCGTAACCTATTATTCTTTTTATTTTTCCCATTATTTTTTTGTTCTAAAATGAATATCAACACCGTTCATTTCTTCTATTTCAACATTTACAGTCATTGCATTTTTCTCTAATTTATCAACTATAAATTTTAAACCTTCGTTTTTGTTATTATATAAAATGAAATATTTTTTTGAGGCATTATAAGTCTATTTTCCGTTTGAAAATACTCCTCCATCAATAGTTGTATATGTCATATCCGATTTGAGATGAATATAATCATTTTTTTCTTTCTCTTCTGGTTTGTAATTTATCCACATTACTTCATACTTTTGTAGATACCATTTTTTGCAAAGAGTGTTTTTGTTTAAAGTTTGCGAAAAACTGGCTATTGCAAATACTGATATTAAAACTGTTGTTAAAATTAGTTTTTTCATTTTAAGGTCTAAGACCTATTTAATGTTGCTTACGCATTTACATATAATCTTATTATTAAGTATGTTACAAATATATAAACAGGTAAAAACTTTTGTATGGATACTTATTAAAATTATTAATTAAATTTCATTTATATTGAATGGTTCAATGCCTATTTTTTTATTAAAATAGAATATAAAACTGGAATTATTACCAAAGTTAAAACCGTAGCTACCAACAGTCCAAACATTAACGAAACTGCCAAAGGAGTAAACAATTCATTGCCCGACAACGCCAAAGGAATAAGTGCCATTACGGTTGTTGCGGTTGTTGTCATTATTGGTATAAACCGCTGATTTGATGATTGTTTTGCCGCTTCGGCAATGCTCATACCATTTTTTCTTGCACGATTAATAAATTCTAACAGCAAAATAGCATCGTTTACCACAATTCCTATTAAACTGGCAATTCCGAGCAAGGCGGTAAACGAAAACGGCTGACCTGTAACAAGTAAACCAGCTATTGCTCCAACAAATGCCAACGGAAGTGTAAGCAAAATAACAAAAGGCTGAACAAAAGACTTAAACTGCATCATCAGGATAATATAAACGAGGAATATTGCTGCAAGTGCCGCATAGTTTAGGTTTCCGCTGTCCTTTTTTTGGGCTTCACGTTCGCCATCAAATGTAATATCTGTTCCTGATGTGTTGAGTTTGGGCAGAATTTCAAATTCCAATTTATCGGTCAGCTTTTTTGAATTGTATCCAGTTTCTGCATCGCAAAATAATGTAATGTTTCTCTCTTTATTCAGTCTGCGTATTACAGGATATTTTTTTATCAAACCAGTTTCTGCAATTTGTTTCAGTAATATTTTTTGACTTCCAGAAGATGATTTTATTCCAAAATTTTCAAGTTGCTCGATAGAAGAAATATTTCCGCTTAATTTTACAGGAAATTCGTTACCCGATTTTCTGTATTTTGTAACTTCGTTCCCCATAAGTGCCAAGTTTATTTGTTTTTGAATATCGTATTGATTAACACCGAGAGCCGAAGCCAAATCAAAATCAATTTCTACATCGTATTCATACTTTGAATTTCCGGCTGTTGTTCCAATTTTATAGTATCCGTCAATAGTTTTTAGCGTGTCTCTAATCATTTTTGCAACTTCTACGTTTCTTCCTAAATTGTTGCCGGCAATATTCAGCAAAATACTTCCTCCACCCGAACCCGAAATACTCAATAAACGAGTTTGGACAGACGCACCCGTAATTTGTTCATTAAAAATACTTTGCAGATGAGCCGCAAGTTCTTTTTTATTATTGAATTTCTCACTTTTTTTAATATCAAAATCCACTTTAATTTGTGCATACTGAGACGATGAAACATTTACTTCCATTAATTGATAAAAACGTGGCAAAGGTTTTCCTATTGAAGAAGTTATGGATTGAATTTCAGGTTGTTCATTAAGTGTTTTTTCAATATTAGAAACAATTTTTTCGGTTTCATCCAAGCTGTAACTTTCGCCGTTAATGTCTATATACAAACTCTGTTTTGCTGCTGGCGGAAAATACTCTTCGTTAAGAAAACGGACAGAAATAAATGAAATAATTAAGACAACAACGCTCAAAATAATTGTAGTTTTTTTGTATTTTAATGAAATTTCTAAAAAAGCGATAAAAAATTGTCGCACAGGATTTTTTCTTACTTTTTTCTGTTTTGATTTTTTACCAAACAAAACCATAAGCGAAGGAATAACCAACATTGCCACAAAGTAAGACGCTACAAGTGAAATAATTACAATTTTAGGAATATCACCTAACAGGTCTCCCGAAGCTCCTGGCAAAAACAATAGAGGCGAAAAAGCTGCAATAGTAGTAAGCGTAGCCGAAAATATTGGCATAGCGGTCTCTTTTGCACCCAAATAGGCAGCTTCAATTTTATCTTTTCCGCTGTTTAAATGTTCCTGCACGGCTTCAACAACCACAATCGCATTATCAACCAACAAACCCAAGGCAATAATAAGTGCCGTTGTAGAAATTTGATGTACTTTTAAACCAAAAATCCACATAACAATAAAACTTATGAGTATCGACATAGGCACTGCAAAAGCCACAATGCCAGCGTTTCGCATACCAAGAGCAATAAATACTACCACCAAAACAAAGAAAATTCCTTGCAAAAGGTTTGACATAAAATTGGAAATCGATTTGTCTATACTTTCTGGTTCAAAAGAAATTTCATCAATAATTAAATCTTCAGGAAAATTGGTTTTAATTTTTTCAATTTCCTTGCGAACATCTTTTCCTATCGGAATAATATTTTTGTCGGCTTTAAAATATCCTGTAAGCAATACAGCATTTTTACCGTTCTGTTTGGTTTTATATTTAACATCTTTACTTTCAATTAGTTTAACTGTTGCTAAATCTTTTAGCCTTACTGCCGAGCCGTTTTCGGTAGAAGTAAAAATAATGGTGTTTTCAATGTCTTTTATTATTCCGTAAGGGCGACTGATATTTACGTTTATTTGTCCGTTTTCGGTTTTAATTGCACCAGCTGGAAACGAAACATTTTGAGCTTTAATAATTTGAGCAATATCATCTATCGAAATAGGATATTTTTGCAGTTGTGCAATGTTTACAATAATTTCAATTTCTTGTGGAATTTTACCTATCAAATTAAAACGTGTTACACCATCTATTTTAGAGAGTTTCCTCTGAAAAACTTCTGCGTAAGCCGCAAGTTGTTCATAGTCGTAGTCTTTGCCCGAAAAACTGATAATCATTCCAGCAGTTTCAATTAACTTGGTGTCAATAAACGGTTTGTAAGCATCTTTTGGTAAATATGACTGAGTATCGTCTATCAATCGGCCTAATTCCTGCCACGATTTTTCTACATCTGCATCGTTTGTAAGGCTTACAACAAGCATAGACGCACCTGTAAACGAATAACTTTCCACTTTATCGAAACCCGAAACTTCCGAAACAGCCGTTTCTAATGGCTTGCTTATAAGTTGCTCAATATCAGCAAACGATGTACCTGGATAAAAAGTACTTATCATAGCCACTGGCACTGCTATATCTGGGTTTTCCTGCTTGGGCAGAAAATAATAAAAATATACTCCCACAAATGCAATTACCAAAGTAAGAAACAATGTGATTTTACTCTGTTTTATTGGTACAGAAAGAAGCGAGTTTTTTATATTTATTTTTTTTGTTTCCATTTTTTAAATTTAATTTTTAACCACCACTTTATAACCCTCTTTTATTTTGGAGCCTCCTTTTGTAATAAGTTTTTCGTTTTCTTTTAGTCCCGAAACTCTTACCATATCGCCTGAAAAATCAAGAATTTGAATTTTTTTCTTTCGCATTCTGTTGTTTTCAACCACATTTACAAAATCGTTTCCATCGTTTGAAATATAATTTACTGGCAACCAAAAACCGCTTACAGTATCGGTTTCAAAAAATATTTTTGCAGTTTGTCCTATTGTAATGTTATTTTTTATTTCGTTTTGCGAAAAATCTATTTTTACTGTGTGCCTAAATGTTTGCATGTCGGGCAAGGAAGAAATATGAGTAACTTTTCCTTTCAGTTTTTGATTTTTTATTTCAACAACAGCAATTGTTCCAGATTTTACATAATCCATATCTTTTTGAGATAAAGCCGTTTCTGCAAACATTCCTTTTCCTTGAATAATAATTGTTTCGGAACCAGCATTAATAAGTTCGCCAATTTTTGGAATAATATCCGATACTATTCCGTTGGATTGTGCAGTGAGAGTTGCCTGTTTAAAATCATCGTTTTTAGCTTGTTGGTTTATTTTGCTTTGTTCCCAGTCTTTAAATTTTATATCACGGTCGAGTTTTGCCTTTTTTAAATCGGTTTCGGAAATGCCGCCTGTATTTGAAGCACTTTCTAATTTTTGATAATAATTTTCGGCTTCGTCGTAAGTCGTTTTTGCTTGATTTACCTGATTTACTGCCGCATTTAATGCCAAATTATAGCCGTTTGTCTCTAATTGTATCAATTTTGTTCCTTTTGTAACATATTGATTTTTATGCACAAAGATGTTTTTTACACGCCCTGCGGTCAAAAAACTGTAATTTATTATGCTTGAACTCACTATTCCGAAATATTCTATTTGTTGCACTTTTTTTGAGCTTTTTAAAACGGTAATTTCCACAGGATAAGCCTGTTCGCTTTGCTTGCTTGTTTGCTCTTCTCCACACGAGAATAAAAAAAAGACCGACGCAATTAAGAAAAAACTTTGCCTTCTGAATATTTTATTTGCTTTTTGTATCATGATATTTTTTATTAATTAAATGATGTTTGACTTCAAAATGTCTCGTCAGAAACTTAAACGTCAATTTCCAATTGCTTTATTATAATCAATTTGAGTGCATTTATAATTGTAAATACTGTTGAATAAATTAATTTCAGCTTTTTTGTAATCGTTTCTAATTTTTCTAAAATCAATTTGAGAAATTAGCCCGTTTTCAGTCATCGAAACTGCAATTTGATTTGCTTTTTTTGCAGTTGTTAATGTAGTTTTTGCTGCTTCAATAATTTTTAATTCTTCGGCAAGTTTAAGTTCTAAATTTTTAATTTCAATTGTCATACTTAACTCAGCTTCTTGTTTTTGGAGCTGTGAGTTATTGTATTCAATTTTTGATTTTGCAATTTGAGTTCTCCTATATCCCCCCGAAAAAATTGGAACTGTTAATTTAAGTTCGGCATAGAGATATTTGTTTTTATTATCATTAAAATTCCATGCGTTGGAATTGCTTAAATAGCTGTAACCACCGTTTAATGAAAGCGTTGGGTAAAATTCAGCTTGACTATTTTTTACTAAATTAGATTGCAAATCTACATTGGTTTCGAGCATTTTGTAATCTGGTCTGTTTTTAAGGCTTTCGCTGATACCGATATTTGTATTTGCTTGCTCAAAATTTGATAAATCATGTTTCAAAATAAGGGCTACCCACGTAAAATTAGACTATTTTTTTATTCAACACTTTCCAACGTGGCGTAGCCACTTGGAAACGTGTTGCCTTGATAACCAAAGCTGTTCAACCTTACGTGGGTAGCCAAAATAAGTAAATCGTCTGAATTTAAACCTGCCAGAAATTTTAAATTGCTCAAAAGAATAAGTGTATTTCGCTCCGACTGCAATGTTTTCTGAATTTCTTCTTCCCAACTTATTTTTGCTTGCAACATTTCCAATTCCGAAATTAATTTATTTTCGTATTTGTTTTTTGCATCTAAATAATTTGATTTTGCATTTTGTTCCGACAACTTATTTATCTCGTAAACTTGTTGCATCAAAACGGTTTGTAGAAATGACTTTCGGGCTTGAGCAAGAATTTCTTTTGTGTTATTTTCGTTTTGAAGTTTTCCAATTTTTGAGCTTTGTTGTGCCGTTTTTAAATCGTAGATACTTTTTAGATTGAAAATATTTTGCTCCACAAGCAAATGAGCCTGAAAATTGTTGTTAAAACCAACATTAAACTCTTGTAGAGCAACAGGAATTTCGCCAGTTACAGGATCAATATTTTCATAATCAGGAAACTCAATATACATAAGCTGTTCATTAAAGTTATGTTTCGCTGAGGTTTGTGCATTTATTTGTGGTAAAAATACAGATATTGCTTCTTTTTCAGAAAGTTCTGTAAATTTCATTTTTTCTTGCGAAATTTTTATCTGTATGTTATTTTCCAAAACTGTTTCACTAAAATCTTCAAGATTATATTCAACAGTATTATTTTGTGAATACAAAAACGAACTATTTAAACTCAACAAAAGGACGAGTATAATTACTGGAATATTTATTTTATTAATTAGAAAAGATGCCATATTTTTGTTCAATTAAATTTAAAAAACATTGCAAATTTATGGCTATAAAATCAAAGAAAAAAATGTAAGGTGTGAAAATGGAAATACAGGGGTGAGTTTATTATTGTTGGGATAAATTTGTGTTTATACCAATATAAGGGACAAGCGTTTATTTATACCATTGTTTGAGTAATAGATAGATATAAAAATTAAGTGTTTTTTTTGTGGAATATTTTTATTTGATTTAAAATTAATTGTTGGAAGAAACATACACAAAACAACTTGCTCTAAAAAAGGAAGTGGTTTTTATTTCAGATTCCCTAATTTTAATACCTTGGAGAGGGCTTATCAATGGATTATTTACAGACTGAACTATTTTAGGAGTGCTCTTAGGAAAGGACAATGTAAAAATTACACTTTCTTTAAAGATAAATCATTGATAATCAATGATGATTACAGAAAAAAATAATTAACACTTGTAATTACATGTATATCATTCAATTATAAGCTTAAAGCATCAGAATATATTTTTCCACCATTTGTAAAACTCTCAATATATCAGCATCTTTCGTTTTCGGGAAATTTTTTTCAACTTCTTTCTTACAATCGTTAATCACTTTTTTTGCCTCTTCTTCTTTTCCCCATTCGTTGTAATAAGCCATATCTTTTAGTGATTGTGCCATTATTGCTATTGAATAATTTTTTCGCACTTCATTGTCTAAAAGGTTATCAGATTTTTTATTTGATTGTTTTGTGATAGTAATTGTTTTTGTTATTGTATTATCTTTTTTTTCACGAATATCATAATAACTTAAAGTTACTTTTACTTTTGCATTCCCCATACTTATGATATTTTTAGTGTCAAACTTTATCAACACAATTTGAGTTAGACCACAATTTATATTATCTAATTTGAGAGATATTGTATTTTTTTCATATTCAGGAGAGTAGCCGTAAAAATTTATTAATTCCAATTGTTTTTCGTATTCAATTTGGAGACTTACATTTTTAGCCACAGGAAACAAAATGCTTTGTAGCTCATCTATAAAAACTTTTTGAATATCTTCTGATGAACCAATAAAATGATTAGATCCATTACCATTATTTGAAATCTGTCGCAATAAATTATAATTTACATTATTTCCTATTCCAATAGTTGAAATATTTATACCTTTGTCATTGTATTCACCAGAATTATTAACAATATTTTCAGTATTTGTTTCGCCTGTATTTGTTAATCCATCGGTAAGCAGTATAACCTTGTTCGTTCCGTAGGTATTTACATTTTTCATTACTTCCTGATAGCCAAGAATCATACCTGAATTTAAATTTGTATTACCGCCTGTTGATAAGTTCGAAATTAATAGTTTTATTTTTTCAGTATCTCCAACTTTTTGAGCCGATAGTATTACTTCTGCATCAGAATCAAATACAACAATTGAGATAATATCGTCTTCTCGTAATCCTTCAATAAATTCTTTTAATGCAATTTTCAGTTTTTCCATTCTGTTATCGCTAGACATTGAACCACTTTTATCTACTACCAAACAAATATTTACAGGAGGAATATAAGGATAGTCATTCATGTTGGAGCTTGCAAATCCTATTTGTAATATTGCATCTTCGCTTTTTTTGCTAACTATATTATTTCCAAATCTCAAATCCATTGCAATTGATTCGTCTGCCTTGGGCATTAAGATATTATGAAGATGATAGTTCATATATTCTTCTACTACAATTTGGTCGGAAGCAATAATTCCATTTGAACGAGTTTGTGAAAAAGATGCAGAAGAATATCCTGCCTGGGCATACGAATTGATAGTTAAAATAAAACAACAGATAACAAATAGAAAATTTTTAATTGTTTTCATATCTAAAAAAGTTAAATTAATAATTTGACTTACATATTAGAACGAAAATTTTCGTCGATTATTGTGGGTATTAATGATATATTATGATTATTTATAAAAAAATATTTGTAGCATTTGAAGAGTCTTTGGAATAATTTTTCTACTTAAGTAAAGTTTAAAAAATAAATAAAAGAACAAGTCAAAAACCGAAGTTATTATTTAATCTTTACTTAGGTGTCCACCAATCATAAATCGTAAATTTAAAATTGTCAATCTACTTACTTATAAAATTATTATAAACAAATCAAAATCTAAAAGCAGCAGACATTAGTTCTTGTTCCATTCTTGAAATACCAATTTTTTTGGCTACGGTCTTCCAGTTTTTTACAGAGTTTTTAACTTCGGATAGAATTGTTTCCGTTTGAGAATTGTTTAATTTGAAATATTCACCAACAGATTTTGCTAAATCAAAATCTAAATCATTGTTATCTAAATCTATATTAAGTGAAAGACCTGTTTTGTCAATAGACGGGTTAATATCGTATGCAGGTGAAAGTTCCCACTGATTGTTTTTTATAATAAATCCGTGATTACGCAAATGGTCGTCTGTATTTGAGATAGCAATATTAAATACAATTCGTCTCCAAAGTTGATGTAAATCTTCTTCTATTTTTGAACCAGAAAATTGAATAAATTCAGCAAGTTCAAGATACGATGCCATTGAGTCTTTAATAGAATTTTCGTTATATCCTGTCATTGTCATTGCAGATGCAAAATGAATTCTATTATTTTTATTTCTATCAAAACGTTTGGTGAAAAATGTATTAAATCTACCTGATATTTTCTGAATTTTGCATTCAGACATTTCAATACCAGCCTGAATTGCTAATTTATAAGATAAAAATTCCCAAGCAGCCTTATCTATTTGGTCATTTTTTGAAGGAAATTTAGCAATCCAAAGATGTTTATTTTCGTCTAATATATTTGCTTTAGGTCTCGCACCTCCTAAAGATGAACCTGGAGCAAGTAATATTGATAGCCATTTTCTTATTTCTATATTTTTTTTGTCCGATTCAATTGCATTTGTTGCAAATTGCAATTCTCTAACCGACGACCATGGAGGTATTGAAGTGTTTTTGCTATTATCTAAGAACTCACCATTCTTTTCTGATTTGAATCGCAATGCCCCCATTCTACTTTCATCAAAAACACCAAGAAGAAAATCTTTTTCTTGCAGAAAAGAAGGTTTTTTATCATTTTCTTTTGCAATTTGAATAGCTTTCCGTTTCATAAGAGTTCTGCCCCAAGTATCTGGCATTGAGTCTAAAAATATTCCAAAATTCTGTTTTTCATCAGGAAATTGTTTTCCCGAAAACCAGCGAATATCTGGGTCTAAAATAAATTGCTCTTCCGATTTTATCCAATTTTTATCGTATTCAAAACTAAATAACATTCGTCCTTTTCTACTTTGTGCAATAAGTAAACCGATACATTTTGGTTGCAACATACCCTCCCAATGTGCATAAACCCAGATATTTGTCTTCTTTATTTTCATATCTATTTGTTGAGTAATTCAAAATCTTGTAATTTGTAACCTAACTTATCATCAGCCGCTAATTTTAAGAAGTCTTCTTGCAGATTTAGGACTCTTAACACATTAAAGTATGAGCCAAAAGCAACTTTAGGATTTCCTTTTTCTATTTCGTAAAGAGTTTTTCTTGTAATACTAGCACGTTCTGCTACTTGAGTTGTTGTAAGTCGCCTTCTTTTACGAGCCAATCTAATATTTTCGCCTACCTGTTCAAGTATTTTTTGATGTTTAGGAAAAAGAATTTGTTTTTTTGTTTTCATAAAAATGAGTATTATTTTACGCAAAGATAATAAATTTGTGTAAAATAATACACATTTTATGATTATTTATTGAAAAAACATTTGTAATATTTGAAGAGTCCTTTTTCTTTGGTATTTTATTCTCAAGCGAAAACTGATAAACTAAACTCTGAGTCCACTCCGAGAAGTATATTTTTGCCAAAATCAAGGCGGATATGAATTTTATAAACGGAGTTTACTCACTGTAAATGAGTATTTTAAAATTCATATCCAACGCCGAGTTTGGTAAAAAGATGCTTTTCGGAGTGGACTCAACTCTCATTTAATAAATAAATCGTCCATTGTAACTTCCGAGTGTATTTCTTCTAAATAATATTTATTCCTAATTGCTGGATATGTTGTAATAAGAGTTGTAACAACAGCTTTTTTTGTTTTTGTAACATGCTTAAACACAGAGCTTTTTTGCCTCAAGCTTGTATTATAGCTTTTAGTAATAATAAATTCATTTTGAGTAAATTTCACCTCACATAAATTCACCACTCCATCTTTTCTATCAATAAGCATATCTATTTGTGTGCCAGGAGTCTCATCATCACCTTTGTGTTTCCACGATGATGTTTTTGTAAAAGTTCCACTTAATCCTAATTTTTGTAAAATTTGTTTTGAGTGGAGCATACAAATATTTTCGTAGGCATATCCACTCCACGCCCTAAAACTACTCTGAGTTACTATTTTTTGCCAATTATACGGATTGTTGTTTACATTTCCTTTAATAAATTTGAGATAAAATAAAGAATACAAGTCAATTAAACGATATATTGTGCTTTTTTTCTTTTTATTAAAAGGAGTATATTTTGTAACAAATCCACTTTCAATCAAATCACTAAGAGTTCTTGTAAAAGTGCCGCCTGCTGGCAAGTCCGATTTTTTCAGAAGTTCGTCTCGTATCATTCCGTTTGGATGTTTGGCAAGAGCCTCAATTATTGAAATATGATTTTTCGCATTTTTAAAAAGCGAATAATATAATTGCTCATATTCATTTGACAATAAGCCGGTTGTTGTAAAACAGATTTCGTCTATTAATTGCTCTGCACTTTTGCCTTGCGAAAGTTCGTTGAAATAAAAAGGAATTCCTCCCATCACCATATATAATTGGATAATCTGATATTTGGACAATTTCAGCTTTTTGCTTTTACAGAGTAATCCAGTTTCGTGCAAATTAAAAGGTTGTAAATTAATTCTTTGAGTAACCCTATTATGAAGTCCACCTTTTGATTTCAGAATTTTTTTGTGCATCCACGAAGCAGCCGATCCACAAATAACTAAGATAACATTATCCATTTTAGACACATGTTGATTCCAGAAATATTCAAGAGCCGAAACAAAACCAGATTTTGGTCGGTCAATCCATGGAAGCTCATCTATAAATACAACCTGTTTTTTTTTGCGTTTCTTTAACGAATACAAATAATCGGTAAGATAAGAAAAGGCAATGCTCCAATTTTTAGGCGGACTTATCTCTTTTCTTCCTCTTGTTTGTCGGCTATATTCTCTAAAAAAATTACGAAGTTGCAAGTCTGTTGCTGCTTCAAAAGAACCAGTAAAATCAAATACTGTTTGCGATTTAAAATACTCTCTAATAAGAAATGTTTTACCAACTCTTCTTCTTCCATAAATAGCCAAAAACTCAGAAGAATTTGAATTAGTTAACTTTTCTAATATTTTTATTTCCGCTTCTCTTCCTATAATTTTATTACTCATAAGTTTCTAATTTAATGTATTTTAATATGCGTTTCTTTTACTAATATTTATGAATAAAACAACAATATTTTAATTTATCAAAGATAATATTTTTTTTAATAAAATGATATTATTTCTGGATAAAACTATTAAAAAAAAGGATATTTCTCCAATTATAAAATATTATTTTTCGGAAAAATCTATTTCAAAAAGGTATATTTTTCCGAAAATAAAATATTGATATTTGGAGAAATCTATTTAATAAATACATATTTCTCCAATTATAGAATATTATTTTTCGGAAAAATATATAAAGAAATGATACATTTCTCCAATTATAAGATGTTTTTTTTTGATAAATTCATAAAAAATGGGGTGTTTTTCACGGGTGTAAATTTCAAGGCTTTTTTGTAATTTTAGAGGGCACTCCTATAAACCCAAAACTCTGCGTTATACAAAATTATTAAAATA
>JAOZQN010000611.1 GCA_029932195.1 Bacteroidales bacterium
ATTTTAAAATGCTCATTTACAGAAGTAAACTTCAATTCTAAAATTTCAAAAAAGCTTTGAACTTGACATTCGTGAAAAAATGCCAAAGTTTTGAAGTATAAAATTGAGTCTACTCCGAAAAGCATCTTTTTTTTAGAGTGGGCTCAAATTTGTTTTATATTTGGCGAAATTCTTAAAATTATTATAATGTTTATTATGATATTTACACTTTAAAAAATCAAGCTGTATGAGAGGAATACCCCATTACACCAATACATTCGTTACACACAATTTTGATATTTTCTATAATTACAACATTAATATTGAACAGATTTAACCTTTTTAGCACTTAAATAATAAAATTTAGCAATAAAGTATGCAAGACCATCAAACTATATTTTCAGTTAAGGAATTAAGAAATAATATTAAAGGTAACTTCCTTGCTGAAATATCAGATAAAAAAGTAAAGCTTAACATAATTGATAATTGGAAAAAAAATATTAGCAGTGGTAAGTATATAAATGCAAAAGAAGAAGAAATAAGTCCAATATTTTTAACTCAATTTTTTGGTAGTATTTTGGATTATGAATACAATAACCCCACAGATTGGAATCTTAGATTAGAAAACAGAACAGAAAAAGATAGTACTAAATCAGATGCAGCACTTGGTTTCTTTAAAATACAAAAGGGAAATGAAATTCCAAAAGATGTAAGAGTTGTTATTGATATTAAAAATGCAAAAACAGCATTGGACAAACCGCAAAATAGAAAGGACTTTAAAGGTTCGCCTGTTGAGCAGGCATTTAGATATGCCTCTAAAATTGGAGAAAAATGTAAATGGGTTATTGTTAGTAATTTCTTAGAGATAAGATTGTATCTTGCAAACGATATGACAAAATATGAACACTTTGATATAATGTCGCTTTCTGATGATAATAATTTTGCACGATTTTATTACCTCCTTTCAAACGGTCGTCTTTTTCTCAAAAACACCCCCTCTACAATTGATATACTCCTATCAAACAGGATAGAAAAAGAAAAAACAATTACGCAAGAGTTTTACGAACAATATCATTTTTTAAGAGAACTTTTTTTTCATCATTTAAAAACACATAATGCTAAAATTCCACCTTTAAAATTATTAGAATATGCTCAAACAATAATTGATAGAATCATTTTTATTAGTGTAGTAAAAGACTATGAATTAGTACCATATAATGTTCTCAGAGATATTGAAGAAATATCTAAAAAAAGCTGGGCAAGGGATAAACAAGAGCTTTGGAGACAACTAAAAGATTTTTTTGTAGCACTAGACGAAGGTTTACCTCCTCGAATACACAAATTTAACGGAGGACTATTTAGACAAAATAAAAACATTGATAAGCTAATAATAAAAGATGTTTTTCTAACTCGTCTTTTGTCGCTTAATAGATATGATTTTGAAAGCGACTTAAATGTAAATATTCTCGGACATATTTTTGAACAGTCAATTTCAGATATAGAGCAATTAAAAAAAGAGATTTCTGAAAACCCACAAATAGAATACAAAGAAACTGAAACTGAAATTAGTCTAACAAAAACAGAGAAAAAAACAAACAAAAGGAAAAAAGAAGGTGTATTTTATACTCCCGAAAATATTACTCTATACATTATAAAACAAACAGTTGGAGCATGGTTAGAAAATAAAAAAAATGATCTCGGGATAAATGATTTAATAGAACAGCCAAACGATGAAAATGACAAAGAAAAACAAATACATCTTTGGAAAAGTTACATCGAAGTACTTGACAAAATAAAAATCATCGACCCTGCTTGTGGTAGTGGTGCTTTTCTAACTCAAGCATTTGATTACTTGTTTAGCGAAAGAAAAATGGTGCTTGATGTAATTGAAAAATTAGAAAGCAATGAAATTGAAATTCAAAAAACAAATGGACTTTTCAGTTCTGCACCTACAAAATTACAACAATCGCTATCTCAAATAAAAAAAGATATAATAAATAACAACATTTTTGGTGTTGATTTAAACTCTGAAAGTGTAGAAATTACTAAACTTGGATTATGGCTAAAATCCGCAAGCAAAAAAGACCCGTTAGCCCTGTTGGATAACAATATAAAATGTGGGGATTCACTAATTTCAGATAAGTCTGTCAGTGATAAAGCTTTTGACTGGAATAAACAGTTTCCAGAAATCATGAAAGACGGCGGATTTGATATTGTAGTAGGTAATCCTCCGTATGTTGTAATAAAAGGAGGGCGTTTTCTATACGGCTATCAATATTCGGATTTAAAAATAAAATATATCAAAAAAAAATATCAATCCGCTCAGCAACAAATAAATACTTATATGCTATTTGTTGAAAAGTCATTATATTTAATTAATAATAAAGGCTATTTATCGTTTATTATTCCAAATACTTTTCTTGCGAATGAATATTCACAAAGATTTAGAGAGCTGATTTTATCAAAAACTAAAATAGCGGATATTTATAATGTAGGACTTGCATTTTCAGATGCAAGTGTAGAGACTCTTATAATAACATTAAATTATCAAAAAAAAGGTTATACAAGTATAAAATATAAAGGGCATAAAAAAGAGATTGATTTGATAAAAATAGCTGAATTGACCCCAGATAAAAAAATACTTTTAAATATAAACGCAGAAAACCTTCCACTTATAAAAAAGATGCAAAAACATTCGTTGCTTTCCGAATTTGCAAAAGTTTGGAGAGGAATAACAACAGGAAGTAAAAAACACCTTTCAAATACTGCAAAGAATAACAAATATAAAAAAGTTTTATCTGGAACTGAAATTAAAAGATATTATTACAATACAAATAAAGAGTTTGTTTTTTATGATAAAAGTGTTTTAGAAAGAGCTAGAGATGAACGCATTTTTTTACTTGAAGAGAAATTAGTATCAAAATTTGTTGGTAATAAATTGACTTTTTGTTTTGATGATAAACAGAATTATGTTCTAAATACTGCTTGTGTTACAGAAGTAATAGACAGCTCTGTAAATATAAAATATTTACTTGCAATTTTAAATTCAAAACTATTAAATTACTACTTTACAGCTATTTATACAGATTATAGAGATACTTTTCCTATTATGAAATCAGGAAATATAGAACAACTACCAATTCCAAAAGCAAATAAGAATATACAAAAACAACTTTCACAAAAAGCGAATAAACTAATAAGTATTAACAAGCTAATAAATGATAAAGTTAGTAAATTCACATCAAACTTAAATAATAGTTTTGATAAAATCAATATAACTACAAAAATCAGAGAATTTTATAAATTAGATTTTATTCAATTTAACAAAGAATTAAATAAACAAAAAATTAAAATTAGTCTAAAAGAACGAGAGGAATGGTCTGACTATTTTAAGGAAAGTAATGAATTAATAAACGAACTTATAATAAGTTCTAATGAGGTAAATATAAAAATTGATTTTTTAATATATAAACTTTTTAATCTGAATGAAAAAGAGATTAATTTAATAGAAAAATGCTGATAGTATGTGTGTAACATTTGCTCGGTTGATAATTTATTTTGTTTTTTGGGTGGGCTTGAGTAGGGGATCAGT
>JAOZQN010000612.1 GCA_029932195.1 Bacteroidales bacterium
TCGCTTTGCGAAGCTAAAAGCCAACTACCAAAAGCCCCCAATATGTTACACACTCTAATCAATTCATGTTAAGTGATTGATTTTAAATATGAAAAAGAGAATTTTAATAATGAAAAATAAAATATAGAATAATTAAAAATACAAATGTAATATTTTATTTTACTTTTGCATTTTTATTCTAATAAAACAATCAGACAATGCAATCAATAAAAAAAATATTGGAGAATAATTATAATTTTAAAAATATATTTGTAAAAAAACTCTATGGATATGATAATTTGAACTATCTAATAGAAACAAATGGAGTTAAATATATTCTTAAAATATACCAGCCTAATACTATATCTTACAGCTTATTTGAGGCAGAAAATAAAGTAATGATTTTTTTATCTGAAAAAGAAAAAAATATTTTTCCTGTGCCAATAAAAAATAAGTTGGGAAAATATGTTTACGAGCAAAAATTAGATGGTGAAAAGAAAGTATTTCGGTTGCTTACTTTTATTGAAGGAAGTTTGTTTATTGATTGTAAATCAGATGATTTACTCTTTGAATCGTTTGGCTCTTTTGTAGCAAATATGAGTTCGCATCTTTTATTATTGCAAAATAAATTTTACGAAAATCATGTTTCGGAATGGGACGTAAATAATGCTCTTTTGTCTAAAAAACATCTCAAATATATTAGAAATAATGAAGATAGAAATGTTGTAGAATATTTCTTTGAACAATTTGAAAAACATGCAGTGCCTGTGTTGCCTTCGCTACGTAAAAGTCTTATACACAACGATGCTAATAATCAAAATGTGGTTGTAAATGGAGGGAAAGTAACAGGAATTTTTGATTTTGGCGATGTGGTATATTCTGCTCTCATAAATGAGCTTGCAGTTTCAATTTCATACACGATTGTGGAACAGGAAAATCCTTTGCAGATGGCAGCAACTTTTGTAAAATCATATAATAAAATACTAAAACTCACCCAAAAAGAGATTGATATTTTATACTACATTATTCCTGCACTACTCTGCATAAGTGTTTGTCATTCTTCATATAATAAAACATTATTTCCTGATAATGAATATATTACAGTATATCAAAAACCAGCATTAGACCTTCTTAAAGAATGGAAAAAAATTGAACCAGAGTATGCAAAAAAAATATTTACGCAAGCAATAAATTAAGTGTTAAGTTTAAAAAGGGCACTCCTAAAAACTCAAAAATCAAGGCTTTCAAAATTCTTAAAGTTTGAGTTTACTCCTGTAAATGAGTATTTTAATAATTTTGTATAACGCAGAGTTATGGGTTTTTAGGAGTGCCCTAAATGTTGAGTTTTTAATTAGTGTTACTCTTTTTAGTCCGAAAGGACGACCTATTGATAACCCACGATGATAATCGTGGGTTTAGAAAAAAAGAGAACAAATAAATGTGTAAATCAATCGTAAATCGTAAATTTAATATATGGATTTGAATAAAAAATCGTGGCAATGGACAATATTAATTGGGCTTTCTCTCATTTGGGGTAGTTCTTTTATTTTAATGAAAAAAGGACTGGAATCGTTTAGTTTTATGCAGGTTGCTACTATGCGTATGTTTTTTGCCTTTATCTTTTTTATTCCATTTATTATTAAAAAAGTAAAAAATCTTAGTCGTAAAAACATTGTTTCTTTATTAATTGTAGCTTTTGCTGGAAATGCAATTCCTGCAGTTTTATTTACCAAGGCACAAACTCACTTGGATAGTTCACTTGCTGGAATGTTGAATACTGTTGTTCCGCTTTTTGTTTGGATTATAGGAATTAGTTTTTATAAGGCTAAGACTAAGTTAATCAGTGTTGTAGGCTTGATTATTGGATTAATTGGTTCACTGGGAATAATTATTACCGATTGGACAAATATTTTTGGTAATTTTAATGTTTATGCTATTTATATTGTTTTTGCAACTCTTCTGTATGGTATTAGCACAAACGAAGTTAAGTATAAATTAAAGGATTTAGATGGTATTTCTATAACAGCTCTCGCTTTTTTATTTGTAGGTCCAGTATCAGGTTTTTATTTATTATTTGAAGATTTTTCGGAAGCCGTAGCAACACCAGATTTTTACAAAAATTTATTTTATGTTATTATTTTAGCTTTTTTTAGTTCGTTTATAGCTGTTGCACTTTTTAATATATTGATAAAACACACAACAGCAATTTTTGCTGCTTCGGTAACTTACATAATTCCTGTTGTTGCCATTGCTTTTGGAATTTTTGATGGCGAAATAATTACAATTTATCAAATACTTTCGATGGTAGTTGTGTTTGGAGGGGTTTACCTTATTAATAAAAAGCCAAAGGTTGTTTCATAGTAGTTTCTAATTATTTTTTTTTATGGAAATCATAATCAAGAAAAATAGTGGCATCGTCTTCAATTATTTCGTCATAGCTCGCAATTGAAATTGATGGATATAGAGAAGAATAATAAATTTTCACTTTTACTCCTTTCTTTATATTTTCAGTAGGATTATTATAATAACCATAATACACCTTATTGTTTACTTTGTATTTTATCTTTGCAGATTTTCCTCCATCTGAAGAATCTGTATAAAAAACTATTCCAACAGCTTCTTTGTGGTCTATCTTTAATAGAATTGGATTTTTAAATAAAAAAATGATTGATAATATTAATAAAGGAATAAGAATTTTAGAGAGTATCTTTTCTATTTTATTTTCTATTTTATCTTTATTCATGTGTTTGTATTTACAATGATGAGTCTATTTTGAAAAGCATTTTTTGCTAAACTCTTCATTAGGCACAAACTTTAGACTGCTAGAATACAATCTATTATGCGTAAAGCGTCCACACTTTACGCATAAAATGGTGGTGTAATTTTTCAAATAGTTTTAGTTTGTCCTAATATAGTGCTTTGTTTTTGTTGGCTTTTCCGCACAACGTTTAATTATTAGTAAAGTGTTTAAATTTCGCACTTTTGTCAATTTTTTGCACCTTGAAAAGCCAATAAAATCTAAGAAAATGTTATGCGTTTTATATTTCTTTTATATAAAAATCTTTATAAAAACTATTGTTTTTCATAGAAATAATAGCTTCTTTAAAATTCTTTTTACCAAATTCAGGACTATTTACTGAGTTTAAATTAATTATTGTAGGAACACTCATATTTGACTTAGAAACATTTTTTTTGATTTTTTCACCTTCTCTATTCATTTTAAACAACATAGCTTTCCTTAAACCTTCTGGATGCTTTGTATTCAAATCAGTTATTAAAGAATAGATGTTTTTTAAAATATAATCTCCATAATTTATTGCTTCTGCAACTTTTGGAATATATCCTTGATGAACAACTTTATTACGAAAATGAACCATTTTATTATCAATTACGAATTTTGTTTCTTCAAACTCTAAAAGTTGAAGTATATAAAATGCACCTAATTGTCTTTCAGATTGTTTTGCAATAGTTTTCCACGTTTTTAAAAATTCTTTTTCTGAAACGGAATTTTTTAAACAAATAACTTTTATATAAAATTCTACTCTACATGATGATTTTTTCAGATTTAATTTTCACCATTTTTTTAGTTGA
>JAOZQN010000085.1 GCA_029932195.1 Bacteroidales bacterium
TTGTTGAATTTGTAATTCCAAGCGTTGTTATTGTTATACTCGGTAGAACTCCAATAATAATCAGATGCAAAATTTGAGCCTCCGTTGTTTGTTGCCGAAGTATTAATTTCTTCTTTGTTTTGATACATTAAATTTAGTTCGTCTTTTGAGGGTAAAAACCAATCGCTATGGCTGTTTAGTGTTAAGTTTGCACAAATATCAGCAGCTGTTCCGGCTGTAGTGCAACCAGTTTCTATGTCGATAGTATTTTGCGAACCAGTTCCTATTGCTGTGCCATCGGCTCCGCTTAATTCTGTTCCGTAACAACCCCACTCTGCATCTGTGCTTTGGTCACTTACAGCACATACTAAGCCGTGTCCTGAAGCATCAACATAAAATACAACTCCACCTGCATAAAAATCACCTACTTCTGGATAATTAGTTGTAATAAAATTAACTTGGCTTCCATAACTTGTTCCTGCACTATTTGTTGCATAGGCTCTAACGTAATAAGTTGTGTTTTTAGTTAAACCTGTTAAGTTGCAAGTAAAAATTCCAGTTGTTCCGCTTGCTGTAACAATGCTGTTTGCGGTTGTGGGGTTTTGTGTAGTTGCATAACAAATTCCTCGTGTTGTAATAGTTCCACCGTTATCGTTTGTTACATTGCCACCGCTTGTTGCAGTTGTATTTGTAATACTTGTTATTGATGAGGTTGTTACAGTTGGTGCTGTAATTTCTAAAGTAGTTAAATTCATTTGTGCTCCATAACTTGTACCACCACTATTTGTTGCATAGGCTCTTATGTAATAAGTTGTATTATCTGTTAATCCTGTTAAATCGCATGTGTAAGTTCCTGTTGTTCCACTTGCTGTAATAATGCTGTTTGTAGTTGTGGGGTTTTGGCTTGTTGAGTAACAAATTCCTCGTGTTGTAATAGTTCCGTCTCCATCATCTGTAACATTACCACCACTTGTAGATGTAGTGTAACTAATATTTGTAGGTGCTGTAGTGGTTACAGTAGGTAAGTCAGCTAAAGTAATAAAACTAACTTGAGTTCCGTATTGTGTTCCAGTAGCATTTATTGCATAGGCTCTTACATAATAAGTTGTAAAAATATTTAGACCAGTCAAATTGCAGGTAAATGCTCCTGTTGTTCCTGTTGCTGTAATTTTTGTGTTTGCAGTTGTAGGGTTTTGTGTGGTTGAGTAACAAATTCCTCGTTCGGTAATAATTCCGTTTCCAGTGCTTGTAACATTTCCGCCACTCGTTGCTGTGGTTTGGGTAATATTGCTTGCTCCTGTGCTTGTTATTGTTGGTAAAGTAGTAAATGTTTCCTGGTTTCCATAAGCAGTTCCAACGCTATTTACAGCATAAGAACGCACATAATAAATTGTATTTGCAGTTAAACCCGTTAAAGAGCTTGTAAATTCACCAGTTGTTCCACTGGCAACTATTGTTGTATTATCGGTAGTTGGGTTTGCAGTAGTTCCGTAGCAAATTCCACGTTGCAAAATACTTGCTCCACCAGTTGCAGTTACATTTCCTCCACTACTTGCAGTAGTTCCTGTTATATTTGTAGCTTCGGTTGTTGTAACTGTTGCCAAAGAAAACATAGATGTTAGAAAAGTTTTATCATCGCCATAAGTTGTTCCAGCACTACTAACCGCTTTTATTCTATAATGGTAAGTTGTGTTTATTACTAAGCCAGTTAAATTTACGTCAACGCTTGTAGGGTCGCTTCCTGTAACAGTTGCTGGAGACGCATTTGCAGAGGTTCCATAACTTGTTGTTGTTCCATACTCAAAAGTTACGTTGGTGCTTGTATTGTTGGCGTTTACTGTTCCGTCTAATGTTACGGTTGATTGTGTAAGATTTGTAGCATTTCCAGTTGTTGCAGTAGGAGCAGGTGTGGCACTTGCCGTAAATGATAGTTGTTCGCCGTAAGCTGTTCCAGAGGAATTTGTAGCATAAGCACGCACATAATAAATTGTATTTGGAGTTAAATCAGATAAATAACTTATAAATACTCCTGTGCCTGCTCCGTCGGTTGTTAGAAAGTCGGAAATTGTGGGGTCTTCTTCGGTATCCCAACAAACACCACGTGCAGTAACAACGGAAGTTCCTTGGTAAGTTATATCTCCTCCTGTTTTTGCAGAAGTAGGTGTAATATCTGTAATTGCAGTTGTTACAACAGTTGGTAAATTGGGAGAGGTTGTAGTAAATAAAACTTCGGCACTGTAGGTTGTGCCAGATGCGTTTGTAGCAAAAGCACGGGCATAATATTTTGTGTCGGGAGCTAAATTAGTAAGAGAGCTTGTGTAATCACCTGTTGTTAGCTTACTCCCATAATCTATCTTTGAAGAAGCAGTTGTAGGAGCTGCTGATGTGCTCCAGCAATGTCCGTGAGCAGTTACAGGAGAACTTCCAAATTTGGTAATATTTCCATTAACAGTAGCCGTGTTGTGAGTATCCATAACAGGATTTCCGGTTGTTATTTCAGGTAAAGCAACAATAGCCTTTAACACGAAATCAGCCGTAGAGTTTTGTCCTTTTTCTACAGTAAAATCTGTTGAAGTTGTTTCGTAGCCCTCTTTTGATACACTTATTGTATAAAGCCCTTCGTCTAAATCGGCAAAAGTAAATTCACCTGTTGAATTTGTAAGCATACTATTCATCACCGAAGGGCTTATTGCTACTTGGGCATTTTCTATTAAATTACCTTCTGCATCTTTCACAACTCCATGGATGCTTCCTACTTTTGTGCAACCATAGAAACTTACTGCTATAATAAACAGCATTAAAAATTGAGCAATTATTTTTGTTTTCATTTTGTAATATTTAAAAGTTAAATTTAGTTGAGCATATTGTTATAAAGTTTTTATTTTCAGCAAATTCCTTTTTAAGCTTAAACTTTCAACTATTTATTTTTTATAAAAATTCATTTCTGTAATATATTCGTAAGCAGGTGGTGGCATAAAAAACTGCACATTTTTGCCATCTTTTATCGATTTTCTTATAAAACTTGAAGATATTTCCATTTGTGGAGCTTCAATAATTTTTATATTATATTTTTTTATATACTCTTCTAAATTTGAATTTGGACGTGGATACACATATATTTGATGATTATTAACAATTTGTTCGTAATTTTTCCACTTATGTAGCGTTATTATATTATCGCCACCCATTAGTAAGACAAAATCTTTTTTAGGATATTTTTCTTTCAGATAAGTGAGAGTATCAATAGTATATGATGGTTTTGGCAAATTAAATTCAATGTTTGATGCCTCATAATTTTCTATATTATACACAACTCTATTTAATATTTCTAAACGCTGATAATCAGGCAAAAGACTTTTTTTATTTTTAAGAGGATTTTGCGGGCTTACAATAAACCAAATTTTATCTAAATCGGTAAATTCCAAAAAATAATTAGCAATTGCCATGTGCCCATTATGCACAGGATTAAACGAACCAAAATATAAACCTATTTTCATAAAAAAACTAAATTGAAAAAAACTAAATTGAAAAAATATGAAATTATACCTGATTAATTCATAAACTTTCTATTACAATGCCAAAACGCACATCATTATTGACAATCCTCAATTTTTATTTTTTCTAAATAGCTCGCTATTTTTTCAAATATAAAACTTTGCGGTTGCCAATACTGACGCACCTTTTGTCCTTTCATAACTAAAGTTTATGAATTAATCAGGATAAAAAATACACTTGCGACAAAGATAAAAAAAATACAATGATTTTAAAAATATAACTGTTATTTTTACATAAAAAAAGAAAATTGAAAATTATTTAGAAACAAACACTCTCGTAATAGATTAAATTTCATGAAAAATAAAAAATCTTTTTGCCAATTAAAATAAAAAATTATATCTTTGGTTTTTTAAATGTATATTAACCTTTTAAAATTTTAACAATATGAGTTATTACAAAGTAATTGATGGTAAAAAATATGACAAAGAGTTATTAGAAGCAGCAGACAAAGCAGTAGCAGGAAAAAATGACGGAAGAATTTCGGAGGCAGATGCAAAAGACCTTTACGAAAAAGTTGTAGATGGCAATGCTTACACAGATATTGAAAAAGCAACTGTAAAATATATAAGAGACAATTACAAATGGACAGAAAAAGCAGACGAATGGTTTAGAGGCGAAATTAGAAGATGGGCTACTACAAAATAATAAATTAGTTTACTAGTTTATTAGTAAATCAGATTATTGGGCACTCCTAAAAACTCAAATGTCAAGGCTTTCAAAATATTTAAGATTTGAGTTTACTGTTGTAAATGAGTATTTTAAATATTTTTAGTAACGCAGAGATTTGGGTTTTTAGGAGTGCCCTATTGATAAATGAATGAACGAGTAAACAAATAAGTAATTATAATAAATATAAACAACACTTTTTTATTTGATAATATGCTTATTATCAAGCGAAAGCCAATTAAAGACTTACTTAAACCACGTAAATGAAAATAATTCTTGTTAGACATGGCGAAACCTTGGAAAATATCCAAAATATTATGCAAGGACATTGGCATGGCACGCTTTCTGAAAAAGGAGTTGAACAGACAAAAAAATTAGGTCTTTATTTTAAAAACGAGAAGATAGATTTAATTTACTCTAGCGACTTGTTGCGAGCAACAAAAACAGCCCATGAAATAGCTAATTACCACAAAAACACGAAAATTATTTATCTTAAAGATTTACGTGAAATGTTTTTGGGAGATTTGCAAGGTAAACAAAAATTAAATTTAAAACTTTATTCCCGCCAAGAACAACTTGATATATTTAAAAAAGCAGGTGCAGAAACCTTGCAAGAAATGTATAATAGAGCAAAAAACTTCCTTAAATTTGTAATCAAAAATCATCAAAAACAGACAGTTGTAGCTGTTGGGCATAACGGAATAAACAAGTCAATAATTGCTGCTCTAACTGGTAAAAAAGCTGAAAATATCCCAGACATTGAGAATCAAAAAAATACAGCTTTCAATATTATTGAAATAAAAGGAAACAATAGTAAAATACTGAAATATAATTGCATAGAACATCTTTAACCTTTACCTTACATGAAAAGGGTTCACATTGAGACGTTGAGGAGTATAATATAAACATTTAGTTTTACCTTTTCATTGTTTTTTTATTTCTTAAAACTCTTGCTATTGTTCTCACTGTTTGTAAATAAAACTATAAATTAAAAAAATAGCAGTCTAAATTTGGATCTGTCAGAAAAAACGAGTAACTTTACAACCCGCACGGCTCACAATGATTTGAGCATTAAGGTGAACTAAAAAATAGAATGAATCGAATATTTATTATAACAATTATAATGCTCACAGGTTTAATATTTTCCTGCACTGCACCGAAAGAATTAGTTCTGCAATATAAAATTGTAGATACGGCTGATTACGACTATAAACCAACAGATTTTGTAATGTTTCCATCCATTGAATTTAATCAGTGGCTAACCGACATGAAAAATTTTCATATAAATATACCAAGAGAAGTGCAACGCAATCAAATTGGAATGAGTTTTACTGACCCTGAAACAGGAAACAGGATTTACTTTATTAATCCATCTGCAAGACCAAGAGTTATGGTAGATACATTATTAAGATTTACAGACACTCAGAAAATTATTGGTAATTGGCAAGTGATTGCTTCACAAAGAATTCTTTATAAAGACAGCGTGAGTTTGATAGACAGCATAATTACAAGAACAAATCAACTTTTAGACAACAATCTTGAAGAGGTTATAGTAACTTTCGATGAAAATACAATGAAATTATATGCAAAAAATGCAGGATCAAGTGATTTTGGCAGGAAATTTTCACGAAAATATAAAATTTTAAACGGAAACTATTTACTAATATACAATACATTACAAACAACGTCAGGAACGTCTTTTGTTGGATTAACACAAGAAAATGAGCTAATTTGGGATAATTATTTTGTTAGAGATGAATTAAAAGACGAGCAATATAAAACATACACAACAATTGCGACAAGAATGATTTTGAAAAAATTAGGAAATGACTGATATATGTTTTTTATTTGACAGTTAAACTATAAAATGAAATAAATAAACTGCAAATGCCTGATAATCTACAATTATCTTATTTGACTGTTATTTGATAAATACGATATGAACGAACAAGAATTACAATATTTACTCGAAAATTTAATAAAGCAACCCAAAGAAAGTGAATGGGTGGAATTCAAATTAAATTACCACTCAGTAGAAGAAATTGGAGAACGTATTTCTGCACTTTCAAATGGAGCAACATTATTAAATCAGCAATTTGGATACCTTATTTTTGGAGTGAAAGATAAAATACAAACTATTGAAGGAACTACGTTTAGACCAAGTAAAACAAAAATTGGAAATGAAGAAATTGAGCATTGGTTAGCACAACGTCTAAATCCAAGAATTGATTTTCAGATTTATGAATTCTCGTATAAAGGAAAAAATGTAACCCTTTTTGAAATTCCTGCAACGAACTATCAACCAATACGTTTTTTCCATGAAGCTTATATCCGAGTAGGAAGTATTACAAGAAAATTGAAAGATTTTCCTGAAAAAGAAGCTAAAATATGGAATAAAAAAACATCAAAAGCTTTTGAAAGAGAGATAGCCAAACGAAACCTAACTATTGGAGAGCTTACTGAGCTACTTGATACCAATTCCTATTTTGATTTAATGCAATTGCCATATCCTTCAAATAGAACTGCCGTAATTGAAAAATTTATTTCAGAAAAATTTGTAATAAAAACAACGTCAAAATATTCTATAACGAATTTAGGTGCAATTCTTTTCGCAAAAAATTTGAACGATTTTGATATACTATACAGAAAAGCCGTAAGAATAATTATTTATAATGGAAAGAACAGAGTTTTTACCGAACGTGAATATATTGAAAACAAAGGTTATGCAACAGGTTTTAAGAATATGCTTGATTGGATAAATAGCCATCTTCCTGCAAATGAAGAAATTGGACGTGCTTTCAGGCGAGAGACAAGAATGTATCCTGAAATAGCTGTAAGAGAACTTGTTGCAAATACAATAATTCATCAAGATTTTAGAGAAACAGGAACCGGACCGATGGTTGAAATATTTAACGACCGAATTGAATTTACAAATCCCGGTTTGCCATTAATAACAACAGAGCGATTTATTGATGAATTTCAATCCCGAAATGAAATTTTAGCTTCATTTTTACGTAGAATAAAAATTTGTGAAGAAAAAGGAAGTGGAATTGATAAAGTGATTACATTCATTGAGTTATATCAATTACCGGCACCTGATTTCCAAGTAAAAGAAAAGCATACAAAAGCTGTATTATTTTCATTCAAAACCTTAAATGATATGGATAAGAAAGACAAAATCAGAGCTACTTATCAACATGCTTGTATGTGCTATGTTTCAAATGAAAAAATGACAAATCAATCATTACGTGAACGTTTTAAAATTGAAGAAAAAAATTCAGCAATAGCCTCACGAATAATAAAAGATGCACTAAAAGTTGAATTAATCAAAGAAGATGACCCTGAAAGTAAATCAAGAAAATATGCAAAATATATCCCTTTTTGGGCTTAACAATATAATGAAAACGAGACGATTATCACCTTAACATTTGCTTGGATATAATTAGTTTGGTTTTATGTGGCATGTTCCGGTCGCTTCGCTTCCCTACACATGCCACACAAAACCAAACTAACTCTACCACAGCAGTTACCGATAAGTGTAATTTGTCGCTATCGCGACAAATTACACTTATCGGGTTCTGGCTACGCCTTTGATATGGTGTGCAATGTGTCGCTATCGCTCCACAAAGCACACATATCAAAGCCTTTGTGTCATAAATTTTTTTCAGAAACTACGCAAGCTGCGTTCCTGAAAAAAATTGACGACACAAAGCCAGAACCCGATATGAAAAACATATCATACCATTGTGGAGCATACGGGTTGTAAAATTTAACAAAGTTCACAAAATTGTAATGGAAGTTAAATTTAGAGTAATTTCTAACTTTTTGAAGTCATACGTAATTATTTCCTCACTTTTTCAATGTGAACCCATGAAAATTTAATTCAAACAATTCCCACATTAGACCTTAAAAATCATGAAAAAAAAACTAATTCTATTTACGCTGATAATCAGTATTTCTACTTTTTCTTTTTCGCAAAAAGTATTGGAAGATCTTACAAAAAAAACGGCAAACAATATAGTTAATCAAATAAAAAAATTGCCACAAAATTCAAAAGTTACAATAACTTTTTTTGCTCACGACGATTTATACAAAGATGACGAAACAACTTATCTTGGAATAAAATTTACAAAATACTTGGCACAGGAAATAAGGAAAGAAATACAAGATGAAAAATTGAACTACAACCTTTTATTTCCAGAAGAAATAGACGACCAGTTATATGAAAAAATGAAAGCTGGCTTCAAAAAACCAGACGATGTGAGTTCACAAGAATTTTGGGCTAAATTTTTAGACGATAAAAAAGCTGATTTCTATATTTCTGGGAAATATAGAATTGATGGCAATTACGATAAAATTAGTGTTACAGGAACACAAATTATTCCTAATCAGTTTGGCGATTATCCTACACATCAGATAATTGCAATTGATGGAAAAAACTTTAAAAAGATAAAAGATAAAAAAGATAAAAAATATCTAGAAAAATTAAATAAACCTCTTACCGAATTAAATGACGCATACACAGAACTTGTTAATTGGCAAGGTAATGGAAAAGATTTTAATATTGAACATTTAGATGCAGACGGTAACAAGCTATCTGGACACAATTTAGTTGTAGGCAAAGATTATAATATTTCTATTAATATAAAAAAAGGAGCTTATGTATATGCTTTCTTTTTTGATCCAAGCGACAAAGAAAAGCCTTTTATGTATATGCTTTTTCCTTATGATACTAACATAAATAATTACTTATCCGCAGGAAAACATTCATTACCGCCAGGATACACCTTTACTCCTGAACCTCCTGGAGATGGAGAGCAAGTTTATTTCCAAATATTTGTATCTGAAGTGAAAATTCCAATTAGGTTTACCTCAGAAGTAGATGAGAATGGATATATTAATGCTATTTTTTACGAATCGGACTGCGAAAACTTTTTGCAACAAATAAATGAAATGGACAAAACAAAAATCTCTACCAAACAAGTTGCATTCACACGAAGCATAAAACAATGAACAGTTATCAGTTAGCAGTAAACAGTTAGCAGTTATCAGTTATCAGTTATCAGTAAATAGTTAGTAATTAGTAGTAAATAGTTAGTAATTAGTAGTTTGGTAACATTCCTACATTAAGTAACTGTTTACTGATAACTGCTAACTGTTTACTGATAACTGTTTACTGTTTACTGATAACTGTTTACTGATAACTGATAACTGCTAACTGTTTACTGATAACTGATAACTGTTTACTGTTCATTGAAAAATGTAAAACTTCCTCCAATATTGTTTTTTTCTGCCCCCGTAACCGACGATAGGCAATTTATTTCATTCCTGAAACGGAGAACTCCAAGAAATGCAAAAATCATAGCTTCCTTATAATCAATTATTTGAGAGTTAGGAATAATAATTTCACAATTTGAATATTTTTTTATAAGTTTAATTAGAAAATCATTATAAACTCCTCCTCCAGCTATTATCATTTTTTTATTTATTCCTTTGGCTATTTTTCCTATCTGAGATGCAATATGTTCGTAAATAGTTCTCAATTTGTCGTTTGTAGATATATTATAACTTTCTACAACAGGTAAAAACACTTCAAAAAACCATTCTCTTGCCAAAGATTTTGGAGGCTCTTGCTTATAATATTTTATATTATTTAATTCTTTTAATAATTTTTTATTAATACTTCCTTCTTTTCCTATTTTTCCTTTATCATCAAAAATGAGATTTAATTTTTGAGCATAATAATTAGCAGCAAAATTAACTGGAGATATATCAAAAGCGATTCTTTCACCTTTTTTTTCAAAAGAAATATTTGCAAATCCACCCAAATTAAGGCAAAAATTATATTCCGAAAAAAGAAATTTGTCGCCAATTGGCACAAGTGGTGCACCCTGTCCTCCGAGAGCTACGTCCATTGTGCGAAAATCGGAAATAACTGGTAATCCGCTATTTGCAGCAATTGCAGAGCCATTTCCAATCTGAGAAGTTAGATTCTCTACAGGATTGTGAAAAATAGTATGCCCATGACTTGCAATAAAATCTATTTCAGTATCATTTTTCATGAACTTTTTTACTTCTTCACCAATAAATTTACCATATTCTAAATCTATTTTCACAAATTCGTAAGCACTCAAATTATGTGCATTTTTCAATCGTTCTTGCCACTCTTGCGGGTATTTTATTGTAGTTACTTTTTCTATATCAAATTTCCATTCCAATTTTCTTTTTTTATCGGAATAACTTATCGGATAACATTTTGTAACAGCATAAGTTTTATATTTTTTCTCATCTAATTTTTTAAAATTAGTTTTTTCAAAATTGCAAATAGCAATATCAAGCCCATCTAGAGATGTGCCAGACATTAGTCCTATAGTTCTGTATTTCATTTTTTTATTATTTTATAATGGTTAAATAGTTAGGTGTTAAAAGTTCGTTCCATTCATAAAATGAAAAATAATTTAACATAATCATATCAACTTGTTATACAGCTATTTAAGTAGAATGATAATACTTAATGTTTTCAAAAAGCAGAACAAATTTTCAACTTTATACTTGCAACTTTTTAACTCCTTAAGTGCAATGGTGCAATGGTTTAAGAGTTTATCTTTTACAAATATATCAATAAACTAATATACAAATAAACCAATATACAACTCAATAAAATTCAAAAATTATTTACAAATAAACTGTTTTTTTTAGTATATTTGCAAAAAAAAAAATAAATTTGTCTTTTTATTTTTTGTAACCAAATGTTAAGTCATCCATCTTAAATCTAAAAATCGTAAAGTTACTTATGAAATGGATTAAAAAGTTTTTTGAGAGAAAGGAAAAGAACAAAACAAATAAAGATGAACCTATTGATATACAAATCAATAAGACTATATACAAATGTAAATTAGAAAGAAAAAAAAATTATACCGAAATAGACAAAATAAGAAAATGGGCTTCAAATTTAATTCACGAAATATTAAAAGTTCCTCAAAAATATTGGTATGAAGAGATAGAAAATTATGAGAATATAAAAAAAAGTAGTTCTAATAAAAAGATACCAAAACATATTATTGAAGAAACAGATGAAATAATAAAAGGATATAAGGCTCAAATAAATTTACGAAAAAGAAAAATTGAATTATCTAAACTATCCATAAAGAAGTATAAAAAACTATACGAAACTTACGAGCAAACAGAAAAACGGCTATCAAAATTTGAAAACTATAAACATTTGCAAGAAGAGTTTGAAAAACATAATAATAGGTTACAAAATTTAGATGATATAGAAATTAATTTATCTACACACGATTTTTATTTAATAGAAGACAAGGTAAAAGAACTTGAAGAGGAATTTGAACTTCAAAAAGAGATACAAAAACAAATTGAAATTTTGCAAACAAAATATGGTTTAAAAAATGATTATTTGAATGCAGAAATTTTTACCACAGAAATAAACAAAATTATCAACAATATTAATACCCCAAAATAATGATTGATATTTATTTTAACAACAGAGTTGTTCATTTAACAGATACATACAAAGAATATTACGCAAAATATACAAACCGCCACGACCTAAAAGAATTAGTATATAAATTTGCAAAAAGTGAACACGAAGAGTTATATATATACGACGAAGGTCTTAATAATTTATTCAAAAATTTTAAAACTTGCTTTAACTATATTGAGGCTGCTGGAGGTCTGGTTGTTAACGACAAGGATAAAATACTGGTAATAAAAACAAATGGTGTTTGGCAATTACCAAAAGGAAAAGTGGAAAAAGGAGAAAAATACGATGCGGCTGCAATAAGAGAAGTGGAAGAAGAAACAGGTATAATTGAACCAATAATTGTAAAACAACTCGTATCTACCTACCATTCTTTTAAAAATAAAAATGGTATGTTCTTAAAGAGAACATACTGGTATAAAATGTTTTATAAAGGTTCGGCAACTCCCAAACCACAAAAAGAAGAGAATATTGAAGATGCAAGATGGGTTTCGCATGGAGATATTTATGATATAATGAAAAATACTCACAAAAGCCTAATCTGTATTTGGGAGAAGGCTTAATATTGTCTTATTGCCATATTGTTAAATTGTTAGTTAGTAAAAAGAACAATTAAACAACAATAAAAACATAGCAATCCAACTAAAAAGTGTTAAAAACTTATAACAGATCAATAAATAGAATTTTAATTCTCATAATATTTGCTTTTATTTTCATAAATAGCTCTTATGGGCAAGATTTTGAAAAAATATCAGAACTGAAAAATAAAATATCAGAATCATCTGATACTATGAGAGTAAATTTATTAATTGACTTATCCCGCCAATACATTCATTATCAAAAAGATAGTGCCTTTGCTTATATTGATTTAGCATTGAAAGAAGCAGAAAAAATAAATTCTAAAAAAAGTATTGCAGAAATAAAAGACCTATCAGGCTATTACTATTTTTTAGCTGAAAGGTATAATGATGCTATAATTATTTTGCACGAAGCTGAATTATATTTTGATTCCGTTGACTCAAAAACAGGTCTAATAAGCTGTTACGATAAACTGGGACTTATTTATTTGAGAATTTCTAATAATACGAAATCATTTGAATATTATACAAAAGAATTAAAACTTGCAGAAGAAACCCAAAACACTGCTGTTCAGGCTAATGCAATGAACAACATAGCTATTTTTTATTATAATGAAAAAAAATACGACGAGGCACTTGAACAATATTCGCAAGCATTAGAAATTTATAAGAATGACGATAATAAAAAAGGTATTGGCTTATGTCTCAATAATATAGGAGAAATATATAAACTTAAAGGAGACTACGAAAGAGCTTTTGAATACTATTTTGAAGCAAAAGAAATTCTTGAGCAGAATGAACATATTCATGAATTAGGATATTGTCTTTGCAATATTGGCGAAACACATATCTTTAATAATGAACCTGATTTAGCATTAAATTACATTCTAAAAGCAAAAACAATATTCAATCAATTTTCTGATACTTATGGACTTGCAGAAGTTCATAATAATATTGGGGAAATATACCAAAAAAGAAAAAATTATAAACAAGCAATTTTCAACTATGAGTTAAGTTTAAAGTATGCAAACCAAATAAATTCATTAGAACACTTAAAAGATAACTATTTAAAGCTATCTGAATTATTCTTGGAAAGAAACGATTTTAAAAATTCTCTTAATTTTCACACAAAATATACAAAATTAAAAGACAGCATACAAGTTTTCAATAACACACAAACAATCAATCAGTTAAAAATAAATTATGAAACAGAAAAAAAGGACAAACAAATAAAAGTTCTTTCGGCAGAAGCAGAACTCAATAAATATAAAAATTTACAAAAAACAATTATAATAATCATTCTATTAGCAGCTTTTATTTCTCTATTTGTTGTGTTAATTGTTGTTTTTATCCAAAAAAACAAAAAGAACGAAGCCTACAACGACCTTGTTATAAAGAACTTAGAAGTTATGACTTCTCACAATGAATTAATAGAAACTAAGTTTAAATTAGAAAAATTACTGAAAGAAAAAAGCACAAAAATAAAAAAAGAGGATAACAAATATAATAAATCTAATTTGAATGAAGAGCAAAAGCAGGAGCTTTTTGACGAACTTATTTTATTAATGGAAGAAGAGAAATTTTACTTACAAAAAAACATAAAACTCAACACAATAGCAAAAGCACTTGAAACAAATAACCTTTATCTCTCTCAAGTTATTAATCAGAAAGCTAATACAAATTTTAATAATTTTTTAAATTCTTATAGAATCAACGACGCAAGAAAACATCTATCCGACCCTAATTTTCAGAACCTTTCAATAGAAGGAATAGCTTATGAAGTTGGTTTTAAATCTAAATCTACATTTAATATTGCTTTTAAAAAACACACTGGTATTACTCCTTCTTTTTTTAGAGCAAAAGCATTGTAAAAAGTGTTTAGTTTTTAATTAGCTTTCGCTTGATAAATAACAACTTAGCGAAAACAAATCGGAAATTTGTTACTGTTATTAAATTAATGAATATTTTTGACTTCCATAAAAAAGCCGTTAATTTGCATTATTTATTCAGGAAAACTGATAAATGTGTCTGGTAAATATTTTTGAATATTTTTTTGCTCCTCTACCGATATATTATTTGAACCAGATAAATCTAAATAACTAAGATCTTTCATCTTTTTAAAACTTTTAGGTATAAATGTTATTTTATTATCCTGCAAAAGTAACTCTCTCAAATTAACCATTTTAAACATATTTTCAGGCAAATTTTCTATTTTATTATTTATAAGACTTAGCTCTTCTAATTTCCTCAACCCTTGAACTTCTTTTGGTAAAGATGATAAATTATTATTATTTAGATTTAAAATAAGTAATTTTTCTAAACTACCAATAGATGCTGGTAAACTATCTATGTTGTTTGTTGTTGCATAAAACTCGGTTAGTTCTATAAGATTACCAATATTTTCGGGAAGAACAGTAATTTTATTTTGAGAGACATCTAAAACACTAAGTTTTAGACAGTTTTCTATTTCTTTGGGAAGTATTTCTATCTCATTTTCTGCGATAAGTAACATTTCCAGATTATTAAGTTCTCCTATTTCTTTTGGCAAATTAATTAGTTTATTTTTTCGAAGACTCAGAATCCTTAAATTTTTAAGTTTGCCTATTTCTGATGGTAAACTTGTAATATCATTTCTATCCAAATGCAGTTCTTGCAAATATTGCAAACTCCCTATTTCCACTGGTAAAGATGTAAATTGATTTCCATAGAGATAAATCCGTTGCACATTCTTCAGTTTAGAAATATCCGAAGATAATTCTCCCATTGCAGAGTTTAATATATCAAGAACTAAAACTTTATCTGGTTCTTTTAAAGCCTCTTCCATTGATGTGTAAACTCTTGCAGCATCTAATTCCGCCGATAATAATTTTTCTTGCGAATAAACACAATTAAAAGTTGCCAATAGAATAAAAATTAGTAGATTTTTTTTCATTTTGAATAAATTTAAAGTAAGAGGGTAAAATAATAAATATAAGCGAAAACTAATTTGTGCGTCCATAAAGTCCGAAAGGACGACCTATTGATAACCCACGATGATAATCGTGGGCTACGAATAAACGAGTTGCAAAAATATTGTAGGTCTAATTTGTAAAATAGCCAACTTTATGGACGCACACTAATAAAAGACTAAAAACTTACTTACACTTATTGGCGTTTTTCACGGGTGTCAATTTCAAGGCTTTTTTGTAATTTTAGAATTGAA